>PXDE01000178.1 GCA_003566475.1 PVC group bacterium
AACGGACTGGGGGCTGAATCGTTCCGGCTCAGGGCCGGTACGGATACGGCCGGCCGTAGCGCCGCCGCCAGCGCAGGAAGACGACGGTGGCCACCTGGCGCCACCAGGTCTTCGGATCGGGGCGCTGCGGCCCGCCGGCGTCGAGGTAGGCCCGCCGGAAGGCGCGGAACTCCCCGGGCCCGATGGGCGGCTCCCCGTTCTTGGCGAGCTGGGCGGAGAGGCGGAAGGCGAACTTGGTCAGGCGGCGCCGGGCGACCGGCCGGAAGGTCCGAAGCAGAGGCGGCGGCAGGCGGTAGATGTTGTCGAGGTCGATGAGGACGACGGGGGGCCGGCGGTCCGACTCCCGGCAGATGAAGTTGCCGGTGATGGGGTCCATATGCAGATACCCCCGGGACAGCAGCCGTCCCCAGATGCGGCCCAGGGCTTCGGCCACGCGAACCCGGTCGGCCTCGCCGAGATCCCCGTCCGCGATCGCGTCCCGGAGCAGCTTGCCGCGAACTTCCCGGCTCACGAACACCCGCTCCTTCCGTCCCCAGCCCCGGCGGATGTTCAGCGCGGCCGCCGGCGTGGGCACAGGCACGCCGTCCTGCCTCAGCCGTTCCGCGATGGCCGCCGACCGGACGGGCGGACGCAGCAGGGCCTTGAGCCATTCCAGAAGCGACGGATTGGTGTAGTGCTTGGCGTAGTAGGCGGTCTGGCCGTCCGAGATCCGGTACACGTCGCTCTTGCTGTCTTTGACCAGCTCGTGCTCCCACCGGGAGTCCGACGACGCCTCAGCCTCCTCCTGAACGATCCGGGCAATATGCGTCAGGGCATCCGGCGGGAACTCGCGGTCGTGATAGGCCCGGACGCCCGGACGGATCCGGCGGGACTTCCAATGGGCCGGCACGCTCCACATGAGGCCATCCTCGTGTTCAAAGGCTTTAGGCGTCCACCTCCGCTGGGGGCGCGGGGGCGTAATCCCGGTCGGCCGCGGCACAAACCCGATCCGGACGAGACCGGTCGGACACTCCGCCAAGGGGACTACCGCGCAAGCCCGGAGGGGTCAAGCCCGGATCGGGCCGCTCCCGAGCCTCCGAGCCGAACCTCTACGTCCGGGGCTGGGCGGGGCGTGGGGATGCTCATAAGCCGCTTGCCGCCTCTGGCCCGGCCCCCTATCCTCACCGGTTTTCAGGGAGGAACGAGCGCCATGCGGCTGGCCATTATCGGAACCGGGTATGTGGGACTGGTCTCGGGCACCTGCCTGGCCGAGATGGGCAACGACGTGATCTGCGTCGACAACCATCCGGGCAAGCTGGCCAAGCTCCGGGACCGGGAGATCCCCATCTACGAGCCGGGCCTGGAGGTGCTGTTCCACCGCAACATCCAGGCCGGGCGGCTGAGCTTCACCGACGACCTGGAGGCGGCGGTCCTGGCCTCGGAGATCATCTTCCTCTGCCTGCCCACCCCCATGGGCGAGGACGGGTCGGCCGACCTCCGGCATGTGCTGGCGGTGGCGGCGGACATCGGGGCCATCCTGGCCCGCCATCCCGACCACGGGTTCAGGATCGTGGTCAACAAGAGCACGGTGCCCGTGGGCACGGCGGGCCGGGTGCGGGCCGTCCTGGCCGAGGCCGGGGCGGAGAGGGTCGACGTGGTCTCGAATCCCGAGTTCCTCAAGGAGGGCTACGCGGTGGAGGACTTCATGAAGCCCGACCGCGTGGTGATCGGCACCGACCATCCGGAGAGCCGGGAGATCATGGAGCGGCTCTACCAGCCGTTCGTGCGCCAGGGCAACCCCATGCTGTTCATGGATCCGGCCAGCGCGGAGGTCACCAAGTACGCGGCCAACGCCTATCTGGCCACGCGCATCACCTACATGAACGAGCTGGCCAACTTCTGCGAGGCGGCGGGGGCCGACGTGGACCAGGTGCGGCGCGGCATGGGCACCGACCAGCGGATCGGCAAGCGGTTCCTGTTCCCCGGCATCGGCTACGGGGGCTCCTGCTTCCCCAAGGACGTGCACGCCCTGCTCCGGACGGCGGCCGACGCGGGGACGCCCCTGTCCGTGCTGGGCAAGGTCGACGAGGCCAACCAGCGCCAGAAGCGGGTGCTGGTGGAGAAGATCGTCGGCCACTTCGGCGAGGATCTCGGCGGGCGGCGGTTCGCGGTGTGGGGGCTGGCCTTCAAGCCCAACACCGACGACATGCGCGAGGCCCCCTCCCTGAGCGTGATCGCCGCCCTCCGGGCGGCCGGGGCGACCGTCCGCGCCTTCGACCCCGCCGCCATGGACGCGGCCCGGGAGATCCTGGGCGACCAGATCGAATACGCCACCAGCGACTACGACGCCCTCGACGGGGCCGACGCCCTGTGCATCCTCACCGAATGGAACGAGTTCCGGAACCCCGAGTTCGCCCGCATCCGGAAGGCCCTCAAGGCACCGGTCATCTTCGACGGCCGCAACATCTACGCGCCCGAAGACATGGCCGAGCTGGGGTTCACCTACTACAGCATCGGCCGTGCGGCGGTGCGGGGCGGCTGATCGCATGGCGGGGGCATCGCCCACCTACCGGCCCGGCCGCAACCTCGCCCTCAAGGTGCCTGCGCCCGAGTTCGAGGCCACCGTGGCCTTCTACCGCGACGTCCTGAAGTTCCGGGAGATCCCCGGCCCGGCCGACAGCGCCACCCCCACGGCGCGGTTCGAGTTCGGGGACAAGGTGCTCTGGGTGGACCGGATGGACGGCCTCAGCCAGTCGGAGATCTGGCTGGAGATCGAGACCGACGATCCCAAGGCGGCGGCCACCTATCTCGCGGAGGCCGGCTGCATCCGCCGCGACGAGATCGAGCCGCTTCCCGAAGGCTCCGGCGCCTTCTGGATCGCCAGTCCGTCCCGCACCATCCACCTCGTGGTCGGGGATCCGGCTCAGGCCCGCACGTAAGCCGCCCGCGACGGCGCCTCGCTTCCGGCGGAAGCCAAGGCGGGGTCGCCGTCCCGCTTAGCCGCCATCCGACTGCCCTTCCGTGTCAGCCGCCACCACCGGCATCTGCCCCCGCGTCCGGAACGGGATGCGGGAACCCGGCGCGGGACGCGATTCCTCCCGCTCCAGGGACCGGGTCATGGATTCCAGATAGGCCAGCTCCTCCTTGCGGAGCGGGGCCTTCCGGGCTTCGGCCATCGCCGCCCGGGCCCGCTCGACGTCGTGCAGCTCGTGGGCGTGGATGTGGATCCGGGCCTCCCAGCCCCGGACCTCCTCGGGATGGCTGCGGGTGATGGCCTCGAATTTCTCCAGCGCCTCGGGGAACTTCCCGGCCCGGGCCAGGGTCTCAGCCGGACCGAGCATGGCCTGGGGCTTGTTGAACCGCTGGCCCGGCAGCAGGATGGACTCAAGGCCCGGCAGCCGTCCCACGACCCCGGGCGCGAGCAGCGAGGCGGCCACACCAAGGAAGAGCACCGCCCACCCCATCTGGAGGACAGCCACCACATCGACGTCGGAGAATGTCCGGATGCCGCTTCCGCGGAGGGCGGCGACGATCAGCCAGGTGCCGACCGCCAGAAACGGCGAGGCCCAGAGCAGCCGGGCCAGAATTCCGTGGGACATGGATGCGCCTTTCATGATCGGGCGCGCACTCTGCCACAGGCCCGCGCCCCGCGCCAAGATCGCACTCGGGCGGCGGAGGCGGCGCTTGATTTCGGATCGGATGCGACTAGTATGATACTAGTCGTACATCAAACGGGGTTAGGTTTGGCATGATCTCTGTGGGCGCCTTCGAGGCGCGAACCCGGTTTGCGGAGCTTCTCGACAAGGTCGAGGCGGGAGAGCAGGTGGTGATCACCCGGCATCAGGTGCCGGTGGCCCGGCTGGTGTCGGCCGCCGCGCCGGACCGGCCGTCCGTGACCGAAGCCATCCGGGCCCTGCGGGAGTTCCGGAAGGGGCGTCCCCTCTCCCGATCCGACCTGCGGTCCATGATCGAGGACGGCCGGGCGTGACCGATTTTGTGGTCGACAGCTCGGTCACCATGGCCTGGGCGTTCGACGACGAGGACGACGACTACGCCAACCAGGTGCTGGGCTCTCTGGAGACCACTGCGGCACTGGCCTCCCCGGTCTGGCCCCTCGAAGTGGCCAACGTGCTCGTCGTCGCCGAGCGAAAGGGGAGGATCGGGATCGCGGACAGCCAGCGGTTCATCCGCCTTCTGGAAGCCCTGCCCATCGAGGTCCACCCCGTTTCCGTCGGCGAGTGCCTGCAGGCCGTGCTGGATGCGGCCCGGCGCCATGGGTTGTCCGCCTACGATGCGTCGTACCTTCAGCTCGCCATGGACCGGAGCCTCCCCCTGGCCACGAACGACCTTCCGCTCCGCCGGGCGGCCGAGGCGGCCGGCGTCTCCATCTGGAGCCCGGAGGGCTAGCGGCGGTAGGTTCCGTCCGGAGTCGGCGGCGGACGGGGTTCGGCGGGAATGGGGGCATACCGGCGTGGCTCGTCGGATGGTGGCGGCGACAGGAGCGGAAGGGTGGCCCCGATGGCCCAGGCCCCGTCCGCATCCCTCTCCAGTTCGAACCCGAACTCCAGAATCCGGTCGAGCCAGGCCGCCGGAAGGTAGGCCGGGGTGAGGTCGGCCAGGTCCGCCGGGAGATCACCATGCTCCCTCCGATGGAGCTCGAGGGCCAGGCCGCCCGCCGCCGCCCACAGCTCCCGGCGACTCCTCTGGGACTGTTCAGGCAACTTCATGGCCCTGAACACCATGCCTGAGATCAGCAGAGAGCCGATCGGATCGTCCGACAGCAGCAAGTCCAGGCGCGAGGGGTTCGCGAGCAGCGCTTCGAAGCTCGCCTGGGCCTCGGCATTGTCCGGCGACTCCGCCGCCCGAGCGGCATGCTGGAAGGCGGACTCCGCGTTCCGCAGGGACGGGCGATACAGCCAGGCCCGCACCCGGAACGCTATGAAGAACGCGATCTCCGCTGCGGGATGGATGGCTCGTTCGGGAGTTCCGAACCCGGACGGGAAGTCATAGAGCAGAACGGCCATCCCATCGCTTGAGAAGCCTTCCTCCTCGACTCTTTCATAGACCCACATGACGTGGCCCTTGAAGCGGTCCTCCAGATCCACGGATTGGATCCTCACCGCCCGGGACGTGGGCTGGAGATCCCATTCTGCGGAGATCAGTCGCTCGATCCAGCCCCGGATCTCGCCTTCCGGCACCGAGTGCCGACCCAGCATCCGCCGGACGTTCCGGGCCAGTTCTATCCGTGAGATCGCCGCGGACTGGGTGTCGTCCAAGCCGGTGCCGTTGCCCCGGACGCGGATTAGCCCGAGAGCCAGGTCGAGGTCGTCCGCCACGGCTCCCCAATCTCCGACCGCCCCGTGTCGATGCATCCTCAGCTCGATCAGACTCAGGACTTGGCGCATGCCTAGAGATGCCCGGCGCCATTCCGGATGCAGGTCGGCCCCCGCCACATACCGGGTCTCCGGATCGGACAGGACCTCCCGCAACTCCTCGATCAGGGGCGCGGTCAGAGCGAGTGCCGCCTCGGTTTCGTCGGCCTCAGATGGAGGCCATCCGTACGAGCGGACGTCACCGGACCATGATCTCAACATCAGTAAGGCAGGTGTCCGCAGAGCGCCGACCAGAGGGGATGTGAGTGCCCGGCGAAGCCGATCCGTGCCGCTTCCGGGCTCGACATCCTCCGCCCTCACCACCTCGACATCCGGCGTGAGGTCCACGCCGGAAAGCGGCCGCACCCACGGCCTGCGGACAAGGAGCGGGCCGGTGACCGGGATCGCCACCACCGCCCCGGCCACCAGCCAGCGCCAGCGACGTTGCTTCATGGGCCGAGGGTAGAACGAGCCCGCCCCGAGGCCAAGCCTGCCCGCGTGTCCAGCGTCCGCAGCCCCGGCCGGAGACGATCCCGCCGTCCCCCTGCCCCGCAGCCTGCCGTCGCCTGCTGCCCTGAGACACCAGCACGAAAAGTTCGCGCAACACGCCAGAATCAACGGCGAGGACGCCGTTGCCACGGCCGTTTCGCACGTGCCACCACGTAGAAGCGGCGTCCCAGCCGCTTCCTCAGCGCGGTGTCTCTCACCCCTGATCCGGATGGCCCACCGTGCCAGCGGCCCCAACTGCTCTGAGACACCGCCACAGATGTCGCTCTCCGCTGGTCTCGCGCCGGGGTCTCCCCCCTTGTGGCGGCCGTTCGACCGAGTCTTCGAGAGAGAACGGCTCCGGACGGGGAACGAGGGAGGGGACGACGCGGGACAGAAGTCGAATACGGTGGGCAGAAGCCGCTCTCCTTCGCAGACTCAGTCGAGCGGCCGCTACAGGACGTTGAGGAAGGCCGAGCCGACATCCCACATCGCACATCCCACAACCCACATCAGCGCCGCGGCCTCACACCTTTTCCGGCTGAACCCAGCGGCTCAGGGCCGGCGACTGACATCTGACCACCGACCACTGACCACTCGCTGAACCCTGAACACTGAACCCTGAACACTCACCCCTCCCCTCCGCTCCCCGCCTCACCATTGCCTCTGCGCCCGGGTTGGGGCAGAGTGCCGCGCTTGAACCGGGCGGGCCAAGAATGGCGCGCCGAACCCCCACCGAGGATTCCGCATGACCTGGCAGGCGCTTCAGAACATCGAGACCCTGTACCGCAAGAAGATCACCTCCCGGCTCAGGGAGATCGGCGAGGCGGTGTGGCCGGGGGCGGTGCCGGTGGCGGAGGTGGCGGCGGCGGAGACCATGGAGCACCTGACCCCGGGCCAGGCGGCCAAACTCAAGTTCAGGCCGGTGGAGGCGGGCTGGCGATGGGGGCAGCCGTGGTCCACCTGCTGGTTCCGGATCCGGGCCACCGTGCCCAAGGCGTTCAAGGGCCGGACGGTGGCTCTGCTCTTCAACCCGCAGGGCGAGTGCATCGTGTTCCGGAACGGGGAGCCCATCCAGGGGCTGGACCGCAACCGGTCCGACTGCGTGCTTCTCCGCAAGGCCAAGGGCGGGGAGAAGATTGACCTGCTGGTGGAGGCGGGGGCCAGCAATGATTTCGGCCGGTTCGAGGTGCGCTCCATCGACCAGGCCCGGCTCGCCCCCTTCCACCCGGAGGTGTTCGCGGCCTGGCACGACGGCGTGGCGGCGGCGGAGGCGGCCGACACCATGCCCGAGGACGACGCCCGGCGGGCGAAGATTTTCTATCACCTGAACCAGGCCGTGGACGCCTTCGACTACGCGGCCCTGGACGACTGGGACGCGCTGACCGCCTCGGCCCGGCGGCTCCGGAAGGCGGTGGCCCCGGTGTACGCGGCGGGGGCGAACGCCTCGGCCCCCACCGTGGCCTGCGCCGGGCACGCCCATATCGACGTGGCCTGGCTGTGGCCCCTGGCCGAGACCCGCCGCAAGTGCGGGCGGACGTTCTCGAACGTGCTGGCCCTGATGGACGAGTACCCGGAGTTCGTGTTCGCCCAGAGCCAGCCCCACCTCTACGAGTTCACCCGCGAGGACTACCCGAGCCTGTTCAGGCAAATCCGGAAGAAGGTGAAGTCGGGGCAGTGGACGCCCACCGGCTGCATGTGGATCGAGGCGGACTGCAACCTGACCTCGGGGGAGAGCCTGGTGCGCCAGGTGCTCTACGGCACCCGGTATATCCGCGACCTCTACGGCGAGGCGCCGGACTGCCTGTGGCTGCCCGACGTGTTCGGCTACTCGGCCGCCCTGCCCCAGATCCTCCGCCGCAGCGGCATCCGGTACTTCCTGACCCAGAAGATCTCCTGGAACCAGGTCACCCGGTTCCCCCACCACTCCTTCCACTGGGAGGGGCTGGACGGGTCGGAGGTGCTGTCGCATTTCCCGCCCGTGAACACCTACAACGCCCGGCTTTCGGCCCAGGAGCTGGCCGAGGGGGCCAAGCGCTACCGGCAGAAGGACCGCAGCGACCTCCAGCTTGTGCCCTTCGGCTTCGGGGACGGCGGGGGCGGCCCCACCCGCGACATGCTGGAGCGGCGGCGGCGGTACGAGAACTTCGAGGGCATGCCCAAGACCGTCCCCATGTCGCCCCGGGACTTCTTCGCCCGGCTGGAGGTGGAGTCCGACACCTTCCCCCGCTGGGTCGGCGAGCTGTACCTGGAACTCCACCGGGGCACCCTGACCTCCCAGGCCCGCAACAAGCGGCACAACCGGAAGGCCGAGCTGGGTCTGCGCGAGGCGGAGTTCCTGGCCTCGGTGCTGGAGGCCACGGTGGGCGCGCCCTACCCCGGCAAGGACCTGACCCGGGCCTGGCGCACCGTGCTGCTCAACCAGTTCCACGACATCATCCCCGGCAGCTCGATCACCAAGGTCTACGAGGATTCCGAGCGCGACTACGCCGAGGTGTTCGCCACCCTCGACCGCCTGCGTTCCCGCGGCCTGCGCCGCTACGCCGCCCATGTGGACACCCGGGGCCAGGGCCAGCCCGTCCTGCTCATCAACCCCCTGTCCTGGGCCCGGGACGAGGTGGTCGAGGCGGCGGTTCCCGGGCTCGACCGCCGCCGCCGCTGGGAGGCGGTGGATGCGGAGGGCCAGGCCCGACCGGTCCAGGTCGGGGCCGACGGCAGGGCCCGGTTCCGGGCCGCCGTGCCGTCGCTGGGTCATGCCGCGGTCCATCTGCGCAAGGCGGGCAAACTGGCCAAGGCCGAGCGCCCCGTCGAGGTCACCGCCACCCCGACCCGGCTGGAGAACGAGCACCTCCGGGTCGACCTCGACGCGCAGGGCCGGCTGGTCCGGGTGGTCGACAAGGACGCGGGCCGGGACGTGCTGGCCGAGGGAGGGATCGGCAACCGGCTCCAGGTGTTCGAGGACAAGCCGGTGAACTGGGAAGCCTGGGACGTGGACATCTTCTACAAGGAGAAGCTGCTCGAGCAGGACGGCGCGCTGGAGAGCGTGGAGGTGGCCGAGGCCGGGCCGGTGCGCGGGGTGATCCGGATCGTGCGGCGGATCAGCCGGTCGCGGGTGGTTCAGGATCTGGTGCTGGCCGCCAGATCGAGACGGTTGGACTTCGAGACTAGCGTGGACTGGGACGAGAGCGAGAAGCAGGTGCTGCTGAAGGTGGCCTTCCCGCTGCGCGTCCGCAGCGAGGTGGCCCGGTTCGAGATCCAGTTCGGCGACGTGGCCCGCCCCACCCACCGCAATCTGCCCTCCGACATGAGCCGCTTCGAGGTGGTGGGCCACAAATGGGCCGACCTGTCGGAAGGCGGCTACGGAGCGGCCCTGCTCAACGACAGCAAGTACGGCTACGACGCCGAGGGCGACACCCTCCGGCTGAGCCTGCTCCGCGCCCCCAGGCATCCCGACCCCAAGGCCGATGTGGGCCAGACCCACCGGTTCACCTATTCGCTGTTCCCGCATGCAGGCGACCACCGCCACGGCGTGGTGCGGGCCGGATACGAACTCAACGCCCCCGTGCTGGCCGCGCCGGTCCGGGCGGCCCGCGGGGAGTGGGCGGCCCGGCAGTCCTGGATCGCGGCGGACGCCGACCACGTGGTGATCGACACCGTGAAGCGGGCCGAGGACGACGGGGCGATGGTGGTGCGGCTCTACGAGTGCCACGGCCAGCGCGGGCCCTGCACGCTCACCCTCGGCGTCCCGGCCTCGCGGGTGGTCGAGACCGACCTCATGGAGCGGGAGGAGGCCGAGCTTCCGGTGAAGAACGGCAAGGTCCGGCTGGAGGTGACCCCGTATCAGCTCCGGACGCTGAAGGTGGTGCCCTGCTGAGACACCCTCACGGAAGCCGCTCTCCCTCGCGGACTCGGTCGAGCGGCCGCTACAGGG
>PXDE01000076.1 GCA_003566475.1 PVC group bacterium
CACGATGCGCTGCGCGTCCGCCGCCAGCGGCCCGAGGTGGCTGAAGACTTTGACGTCAGGTTGGATCGGGTTCGCGAGGAGCCTGTGCAAACTCGTGCGGGTGATTGGTTTTTCGTGTCGGAGCGGCGGGGGCCTGGAGATCGGTTGCTGAGGACGCCGGAGCACGAGGCGCTGCGGTTGGAGGCCGTGCTGACGGAGCGTGCGGATCTGCCGCCTGACCAGTCCGGGCGCGGACTTCAGGCCGAGGGATGGATCGTGTTTCGTCGGGCCGTGTTCTGGGTTTCCGCCGAGAATCCGGACACGATGAAGAAGCTCGTAAGGATGCTGGATGACATGCCCGTGTGGGTTCGGCCTGAAGCGGTCACTGGCGGGATTCGAGCGATTGCGAGAACCGTGCCGGGCTCTGTGGATGAATACGTCCCGGACTTGCTTGACGCCTACCCGGAGTTGCGTCGTCGAGATGCGGGCACTTACTTGCTGATTAGGTCCATCGGCGAGGCAGAGTCCGGAATCGCGCTGCCGGCCCTGGAGCAGATCCGCGACTTTGAGCGGACAGAGGAAATGCCCAGACGGGGCTTTGAACCATGGGACATTGCGGAGCAGGAGATCCGCGATGAGCTCGATGAGCTTCAGGCCAAGTGGCTCGCAACGAATCGACAGCACCGTAGATCGGCACGCGCGGGACTGGAGGAGGAACTGCCGGCTCTTGTTCGTCAACGGCAGGACCTGGAGCGAAGGCGAGCGGCGCTCCGTGGTGCGCGAAGAGCTCAGGGGCTCTGGGATGAACTGAACGAGCTGATCGACCGGCATGAGGGTGGCAACAGCCGATGAGCGTGTGGATCGAATATCCCGGTGCCGTTTATCACCTGATGGAGCGGGGGTGCTGCCACGGCTCGGCGGCGTTCCGGGAGATGCTGGTCGAGCGGATTGTGGAGCGGGGCTGCCCATCGCTAAGTAGTTGAACGAACGAAAGGATGAAGGGGTCAGTCCTTGCAAACGAGCAGGATGGGGTTGACCCGAGGGCCGGGCGCGGTCAGGATACCGCCATGGCCCGACAACGATGGCCATCGGGGTCGGACCTGTGTAAGCGTCGGATGACCAGTGCGATGCCGCGATCAGGCATACGCAGGATGGGCTTAGCGTGGCCATTCTGGGCTCGAAACTACGGCGCTAGCGCGAATTCAGGGCCCACACCCGAAACCCTTTCGGGAACGGGGTCGTACCTGTGCAAGGGCCTGAAGGCCAGGGAAAGGGCGGAGGTTCAGGCTTGCACGGGAGGCTTCGCCGGGCCAGATTGACCGCATAAGGCAGGCTGACGCCGCAAACCGAACCCGGTGGAGGAAATGCCTCGAGCCAATCGCCACCACCTTCTAGGCTGCATCTGGCTCCTGACGCATCGGTGCCACAGGCGCGAGTTCCTGCTGAAGTCCGGCCGGGATCTCGGGATGGTCGCCCAGCATCGCGAGGTGGAGGCGGGGAAGCATGGATTCGCACTCCGGGAGGCGAACGCCTCTTACGCGGCCCGTTCCGAGGCCGAAATGGCGGTTGGAAGGGCTCAGAACACCCTTCCCTGGAGGATAGCGAGTTGAACACAAGCAGTTTGTATTGGTCCGACCCCGTGTCCATAGATGGGGGAAAGATGCGTTGGTGGGTTTCGTAGATCACTATCGGGAGGCAAAGGAGTTGCTGCTGGATGATGAGGATGACCTTCATGGCACGGATGTGGCAGATGCTGTCCGCAGTTTGTTGCAGGACACCTATGTGCGTATTCCATTCGGGGAGATGAAGAGAGTTGACGCCGCTGGGGGCGTTGCAGGTTACCAGGAAGCGGTAAGGCCACCACCATGAGAGCCCGCGTGCGTATTTCGGTCTTCTCAGGGGCCATGGGGGGCCTGGCGTGCTTGTGTTGTGGCGCGGCCGAGGTCACGGAGGCTGCTCTGGACGCGTGGGGGGCGGAGATCGCCGAACTGCGCGGCTACGAAAAGGAGCTTCGGCAGGCAGGTGACGGCGTCCGTCGGCGGCAATTGGCCGAGCGTGCGCCGCAAGACACGGCCCGGCAAATTCTGGCCAACCTAAGCGAGGGCGATGTGGATGCGGCGGGGGAGTTGGAGGCTGCACGTTTTCGGACTGGATATCGGATGCGGATCCTCTATTTTCTGGAGAAATGGGACGAGGTGCAACTAGCTGCCCGCGAACTGGTTTCCGGGAGGACATGGGTTGGGGGGGCGGTTAGGGTTCTTGCCGCTCGTGCAGGTAGGGTCGCGGATGGGGACTCGCAAAGGCGGTTCTTGGCGATATCGGCGGATCTGTACCCGTTGTCCAGAGCGCGAAGGCGGACTGACTCGAGAATGAACCAGATTCCGCCGGGATTCTACGCCGATCGGGCGGTGTCGAGCATCCCCCGTCCTGACATTCTACGACTACGGGAAGTCGCCGAGCAGTGGGAGGAAGCGAGGCGGTTTCGTGAGGCCGCCGACGCATACATCGAGGCGGTCATGGCGATTTCGGGCTCAAGGTTGGACAGGCCCACGCTCTCGAGCGGCTGGCTGGGCATGGAACATGCCTGCGGCCTTTGGCTCCGGGCAGGGGAAATGCTGTGGCAAGCGGGCGCCCGGGAGGATGCGATGGAGGCCCTGGCCAAGGGAATGGTCTTCGGCACCGACGCCGATTTCCGGACGGGACTCGGGTTGCTCGAACTGTTCAAGGAGGAGGTGCGGGAGGCCGGCGAGGAGGCCGAGGATTCGGACCGTCTCGTTGCACGGCACCTTCTGCGGATCGCTGACCTTTACGCGGACATGAACGCCCACCCCAGGGCATTCTGGCTGTTGGAGCAGCATCGGGAACTGCTGGGCGAGGAGTTCGACACGCGGTTTGAGATCCTGATGCGGGATTGGCTCCGCGTGGTGGAACACCGTCTTTCCGTTTATGTCCCAGTGAGAGGACAGATCTACGCGTTCGGCGTCGACATCGTTCCGGAGGAGAACCGGCCGAAGGTCCGAGTCCCAGCAGGGATGGATCCCAGGGCTCTGCGGGCGGCGCAGGAGGCGGTGACGGCGCTGGATGCCCCCGACGCCGCCCCCTGACCCCCTGGGTTCCATTTTCTGGCCACGTGCAACAAGCTAGCGCAACACCCGAGCGGCTGAGCTAGAGCTGGCGGAAAGGCCACGCGCGGCTCCATGCTCTTCGTGAGCTTCAACCACGAGGAGAACGACATGGAGTACCAGCGCGTGACCCGGCATGAGCGTCTGCTGCTGCACGGATGGAGTCAACGTCGGGGGATCGGCATGACTGCGGTGTTCTGGCTTTCGGGGACAGCCTGGCCGGAGTGGGATGCTGACAGCACCCCCGTGCGCGAACATGCTACCATGGCTGGACTCTGTCGCTTACGATCGTGAGTACCAGAGTACATTGGGAGGTGGCCGGTGGTGGTGGGGGGGCAGTACTGGCGTGTCACGCTGTGCCATGTCATGCGGGTGGACTATCGGACTAAGTTGGTTGACTACATCGGTGACAGGTGTAGGCTAAGGGGGCGAGAAGAACCCAAGGACCCTCATGCAGGTGCAGGAGAACATCCACTCGGCCAAGACGCATCTGTCGCGGCTGGTGCAGCGTGCCCTCCAGGGGGATGACGTGATCGTCTGCAAGGCGGGGAAGCCCCTGGTCCGCCTGGTGCCGGTCCGTCGGGATGCCCGCCCGCCTCCCGGCGCCGCCCGTGGGCTGGTCGAGGCCATGGCGGATGATTTTGACGCCCCCCTCGAGGACTTCGCGGAGCACATGCGGTGAGGTGCCTGCTGGACAGCCACGCCCTGCTGTGGCTCCTGGACGGCGATCCCCGCCTGAGCGCGAAGGCCCGGGAGGTGGTCGCCGACGCCTCGAATGAGCTTGGATTCGGGAGGGGCAGCTATTGGGAGATCTGCATCAAGGTCAGCCTGGGGAAGCTTCGCCTTCGCGCCGGCTGGCCTGAGGCGATCGCCGAGGCCATGCAGGATTACGGCATCCGCTGGTGGGGGGTGGAGACCGCCCACGCCGAGGCGGTGGTTTCCCTGCCGTTTCTTCATCGCGACCCCTTCGACCGCCTGATGGTCGCCCAGGCCATGGTCGAAGACCTCACCATCCTTTCCGCCGATCCCCAGATCCGGGCCTATGCGGTGCCCGTGATCTGGTAGGCTCCCCCCCCACCGTCGCGCCTGCCCATGCCCACACCCGCCCCCGGCACCTTCGAGATCACCGCCCGCGACCCGGCCAGCCGGGCCCGGGCGGGGGTGCTCCACACCGCGCACGGGCCGGTGGAGACGCCGGTGTTCATGCCGGTGGGCACCCGGGGGACGGTGAAGACCCTGACCCCCGAGGACCTGGAGGGCCTGGGCTGCCGGATCCTGCTCGGCAACACCTACCACCTGAACGACCGGCCGGGGATGGAGGTGATCGGGGCGGCGGGCGGGCTGCACCGGTTCATGGGCTGGAACCGGGCCATCCTGACCGACAGCGGGGGGTTCCAGGTGTTCAGCCTGGCCCGGCTGCGGAAGGTGACGGACGCCGGGGTGCAGTTCCAGTCGCCGACGGACGGGACCGCCCATTTTCTGGGGCCGAAGGAGGCTATGGCCATCCAGCGGACGCTGGGCTCGGACATCGCCATGGCCTTCGACGAGTGCCCGCCCTATCCCTGTCCCCGGGAATACGCTTGTCAGGCGGTGGACCGGACCCTAGCATGGGCGGTTTCTTGTCTGGAGGCCCCCCGGGCCGACGGGCAACTGTTCTTTGGTATCGTGCAGGGAGGGCTGGAGCCGGACCTGCGCCGGCGCTGCGCCCGCGAGCTGGTGGCCATGGGCTTCGACGGCTACGCGGTGGGCGGGGTCAGCGTGGGCGAGCCCGACGAGCTGATCCGGAAAGGGGTCGAGCTGTCGGCGCCCCACCTTCCCGAGGACCGGCCCCGCTACCTGATGGGGGTGGGGTTCCTGGAGCAGATGGTGGAGGCGGTGGCCGGCGGGATCGACATGTTCGACTGCGTGATCCCCACCCGGTTCGCCCGCAACGGCACGGTGTTCACCGGGGCCGGACGGTATCCGGTGAAGGCCGGCGCCTACCGCACCGACTCCCGGCCGCTGGAGGAGGGCTGCGCCTGCTACGCCTGCCGGACCTTCTCCCGGGCCTACCTCCGGCACCTGCTCAACGTGGGCGAGGTGCTGGCCATCCGGATGCTCACCCTGCACAACCTGCATGTATTCCACGAGGTGTTCCACGAACTCCGGGAGGCGCTCCGGTCCGGAACGTTCGCGGAGTGGAAGGACGCCTTTCTGCTCCGCCACCGGCGGATCCATCCCGATCATCAACCCTAGAGACCCGATATGCGTTTTCCGTTCCTACCCGTTCTGGCCCAGACCGAGGGCGGCCAGTCCACAAGCCCCATGTTCATGGTCGTCTGGATCGGCATCATGATCCTGATCTTCTACGTGCTGATCATCCGCCCCCAGAAGCGGCGGGAGGGCGAGCGGCAGGCCATGCTCAGGAACGTGAAGACGGGCGACCGGGTGGTGTTCGCGGGCGGGCTGCTCGGGATCATCGCCAACGTCAAGGACAAGACGTTCGTGATCCGGGTCGCCGACAACCTCAAGGTCGAGACCACCAAGGGATCGGTGGTCCAGGTGCTGGGCAAGGGCGAGGAGCCCAGCGAATCCGAGACCCCGGCGGCGCGGTAGCCCGCCACCCACCCCATTTCAACCGAATCGGCAGGTCGAACTCATGGATAAGAACGCGTGGATCAAATGGTCGGTGCTGGCCGTCCTGGTGGCGTGGTCGCTTTCGCTGGTCTATCCCCCCAAGGAGAAGATCCGGCTGGGCATCGATCTCCGGGGCGGGACGAGCTTCACCCTGCAGCTCCGGCTCGACGAGGAGCAGGCGGCGGGACAGAACCGCCGCGAGCTGCTGGACCAGGCGGTCGAGGTGGTGCGGGGCCGCATCGACAACCTCGGGGTGTCCGAGCCGGTGATCTATCCCGAGTACGAGAACCTGCGCATCATCGTGCAGGTGCCCGACCTCACCGCCGAGGACGCCCAGCGCACCCGGAGCCTGCTCGAGCGGCCGGCCTACCTCGAGTTCAAGATGGTCCACGAGGACAGCGACCGGCTGATCCGGGACCTGGCCCGTCGTCGCGAGGCGCCGGCGGGCTACCAGTGGCGGATGCGTGACGTGTCGGACGGCCGGGGCGGGGTGCGGACGGACTACCTGCTGATCCGGGATCCCCGGGCGGAGGCCGACGACGAGCGGGCCGGAGCCCTTCGCGACCGCCGCCGCGAGCTCGCGGGATTCGGCAACCCGCCGCCCGGGACCGAATTCATGCTCATGCGCGACGAGCATGACGGCGCCGAGGTCCACCGGGCCTATTTCGTGGAGCGGCGGGTCCGCCTGTCCGGACAGCACCTCTCCAGCGCCCGGGTCGAATACGCCCAGCTCGGCCAGCCCCATGTGGCCATCTCCTTCAACGCCGAAGGCACCCGCCGGTTCGCCTCCCTGACCGGGGACTACGCTCCCGGCGGCAACCTCAACCGGGAGGAGATTCCCCGGTATCTGGCCATCCTGCTGGACGGGCGCCTCTACTCGGCCCCCTACATCCGCACCGAGATTCTGGGCGGCCAGGCGGTGATCGAAGGCGCCTTCAGCGTGGCCGAGGCCCAGGATCTCGCCCTGGTCCTGCGGGCGGGCTCCCTGCCCGCGCCGCTCGAAGTGATGACCTCCTACACCATCGATCCCACCCTGGGCGCGGCCGCCGTCACCGCCGGCGCCTGGGCGGTAGGGCTCGGCCTGGCCGCCGTGCTCGTGTTCATGCTGGTCTACTACCTGGTGGCCGGGGTGGTGGCCAACCTCGCCCTCACCCTGGACATGATCCTCCTGCCCCTGGGCATGATGCTCACCGCCGGCATGCTCAGCCTGTTCGCGGGCGGCACCGGGGGCGGCGGCGGCGCTCTGACGTTGCCCACCCTGACCCTTCCCGGCATCGCGGGCATCGTGCTCACCATCGGCATGGCCGTGGACGCCAATGTGCTCATCTTCGAGCGCATCCGGGAGGAGCTGGCCACGGGCAAGAAGCTGAAGCACGCGGTCGAGGCCGGCTACGAGAAGGCCTTCAGCACCATTTTCGACGCCAACATCACCACCCTGCTCACCGCCGCCATCCTGTTCATCAAGGGGTCGGGGCCGATCCGCGGGTTCGCGGTCACCCTGAGCGCGGGCATCGTGGTCAGCATGTACGTGGCCCTCATGGTCACCCGGATGATCTTCGACCTCCTGGTCCGCAAGGGAGGCATGGAGCGCCTGAAGATGCTCGGCCTGTTCAAGCCGGGGATCAACATCAATCTGCTGGGCGCGCGGCATATCTGCCTGGCCGTCTCGGGGATCGCCCTGGTGACCACGGCGGTCCTGTTCGGATTCCGGGGGCCGGCCAACTTCGGCATCGACTTCCGGGGCGGGGCGGCGCTGGTCTTCGCCTACGATCAGGAGGACGGGGCGGGCGAGGTGGCTCAGCCCGAGGTGGTGGCCGCGCTGACCGAAGCGGGCGTGAGCAGCCCCGTGGTCCAGTACCGCGAGGAGATCCGGGCCGACGGCGGCCTCCTGCGCCTGCTCGACGTCAAGACCTCGAGCGAGGACATGGAGCTGGCCAAGCAGACGGTGCTCACGCAGTTCGCGGATTCCGGCTACCGGGTGCTGCTGGAGGAGGAGGTGGGCCCCCAGATCGGCCAGGAGCTGCGCCGCCAGGGCATCTGGTCGATCGCGCTGGCCCTGGTGGGCATCATCATCTACATCACCTTCCGGTTCGAGTTCGGGTTCGCCATGGGGGCCATCGCCGCGCTCCTCCACGACGTCATCCTCACCGTGGGAATCTACACCCTCCTGGGCCGCGAGCTCAGCCTGATCAGCGTGGCCGCCCTGCTCACCATCGTGGGCTATTCGGTCAACGACACCATCGTGGTGTTCGACCGCATCCGCGAGGACATCAAGAACCGGCAGGGCCGTCCCTATGTGGAGGTGGCCAACCTGGCCATCAACCAGACCATCTCCCGCACCGTCCTCACCTCGGTCACCACCCTGCTCACGGTGGTGATGCTGGTGGTGCTGGCCGGCCCGCCCATCCGGGACTTCGCGCTCATGCTCCTGATCGGCATTCTGGTGGGCACCTACTCCTCGGTGTTCGTGGCCACGCCCACGGTGCTGCTCTGGCACCGCAAGGACTGAGGCGGTCGCGCCCCGTCCATGGTGCCGTCCCCGCCCCGCCCCCGCTGGATCACCCGCGATCTTGACGCCGGCCAGGCCCGGAGCCTGGCCGCCGCCCACGGGATCCCCTGGCCGGTGGCCTGCCTGCTCGCCGCCCGCGACCTCCCCGACGGCGACGATCTGGTCCAGTTTCTGAGCCCCCGGCTCGACCAGCTTTCCGACCCTTTCCGCCTCCCCGGCATGGCCGAGGCGGTGGAGCGGATCTGGACCGCCATCGCCCGGCGGGAGCGGATCGCCGTGTTTGGCGATTACGACGTGGACGGGCTCAGCAGCACCACCTTGCTCACCTCCGTCCTGCGCCGGCTGGGGGCCGCCGCCGACCCCTTCCTGCCTCTCCGGCTCGAGGAGGGGTACGGACTCAGCCTCGACGCCCTCGAACGGTGCCGCTCCAGCTTGCGTCCTGCCCTGATCGTGACCGTGGACTGCGGGACCAACGCCGCCGACGCCGGCCCCTGGGCTTCGGCGCATGGCATCGACCTCATCGTCACCGACCACCATTCGCCTTCCGGCGACCTCTGCCCCGCCCTGGCCCTGATCAACCCCCGGCGCGATCCGCCGGTGCCCGAACTGGAGGTGCTGGCCGGGGTGGGGGTGGCCTTCAAGCTCTGCCATGCCCTGGTCAAGGCCGGCCGCGACGGCGGCCGGGCGGAGGCGGATGGCCTGGACCTCCGCGACGATCTCGACCTGGTGGCGCTGGGCACGGTGGCCGACATGGTGCCCCTGACCGGAGAGAGCCGGATTCTCGCCCGGTATGGGCTCCGGATGCTGAGCCAGACCCCCCGGCCGGGCCTGGTCGCCCTGAAGAAGGTGGCGGGCGTCAAGGGGGAGATGCGCGCCCACCACGTGGGGTTCGGCCTGGGGCCGCGGCTCAACGCCACCGGCCGACTGGGCGACGCCGATGCCGGGCTGAGGCTTCTCCTCACCGAGGATCCGGCCGAGGCGGCGGGGCTGGCCGCCGAGCTCGACCGGGCCAACCGCGAGCGGCAGGAACTGGAGCGCGGGGCGGTGCGGGAGGCGGGGGCCAAGGTGGAGGCCACGTTCGACCCCGCCCGGTCGTTCGGTCTGGTGGTATGGGGCGAGACCTGGCATCCCGGCGTGGTGGGGCTCGCCGCCTCCCGGCTCGTCCAGCAGTTCTTCCGGCCCGCCATCGCCCTGGGGTTCGTGGAGGCCGACCGGGGGCGGGGGTCCGGCCGCAGCATCCCGGATTTCGACCTCCTGCGGCACATCACCGCCTGCGCCGAACACCTCGACCAGTTCGGCGGCCATCGGATGGCCTGCGGGGTGTCGGTGCGCCGGGACCGGATGGAAGGGTTCGCGGAGGCGTTCAACGAGGCCTGCCGCCAGTCGCTCCAGGGCCAGGATCTGCGTCCCGAGCTGTGGATCGACGCGTGGATCGACCCGGGCGACGCGCGGCTGCCCCTGCTCGACGCG
>PXDE01000105.1 GCA_003566475.1 PVC group bacterium
GCACGGGGGCGCCCGCCCCCGTGCCCTGCCCCCAGACCAAGCCGTTGGCCCCGGAACGCCACCTGAAGGTTCCCAGAGGCTCGGGGGGAGGCCCCCCCGGGCCACGGGAAGGCCGCATCACGTATCCCGCATCCCGTATCGCGCATCGCGTTTCCCAAATCGCCCCCGCCGTCTCACCCCTCATCCGGCTGGCCCACCGTGCCAGCGGCCTGCACTGACCCCTGAACAAACACTCTCTTTGGCGCCGCAGGATGCTTCACGGACTTCACATTCTGGACGAGACGGTGTACGGTCGAGCCCGTAGGCAAGGCTTCCCCTCCCTCGCGAGCGCCTTGACGTTGACGTAGGCGCGGGGCCATGTTGGGTTCGGCCAACGGGATCTGACGTGACCGGGCCAGGTCTTCTCACTAGAGCCAGGAGGATGCGATGAGTGGCGTTCGGGCGATCGGGCCGGAAGATGGGGCGAGTTTCGACTTCGGCGGGCTGGGCGTGCATTGGAAGATCGACGGCAAGGACGCCGGCGGACGGTTTTCGGTGGTGCACCATCCGATGGCCCCGCACGCGCTGGCGGCGCCGCTGCACCGGCACCACCGCGAGGATGAGTACTCGTTCGTGCTCGAGGGGGAACTCGGCGCGCTCCTTGGCGAGGACGTGGTGACGGCGGGCCCCGGCACCTGGGTGTTCAAGCCTCGGAATCAGTGGCACACCTTCTGGAACGCGGGGAGCACGCCCTGCCGGATCATCGAGGTCATCTCCCCCGCCGGGTTCGAGGAGTTCTTCAGGGAGGTCGCGGCGCACTGGGGCGATCTGGCCAAGTTCGCCGAGATCAATCGCAAATACGAGCTGGACATGGATTTCGACAGCGTCCCCGGGCTATGTCAGCGGTTCGGGCTGACCTTCCCGTCCCTGTAGGATCCGGGGACCGGCATGGAATCTGCTGTGACGGAGGCGGGGCGCCCGCCCGGCCTGCAAACGATGCCCAACCCATGGAGGAAGCGATGCGTGCCACGCGATTCCGCATATTGCTGATGCTGGTGATGATGGCCATGAGCCCCGCCCTGTTCGCCCAGTCGGGGACCAGCGCGGGCATCATCGTCGGCGAGCCCACGGGCCTGAGCCTGAAGCACTGGGTGGCCCCCACCCGGGCCGTTGACGCCGCCGTCGCCTGGTCCTTCTCGGGCCGGAACTCCCTCCACCTCCATGCCGACCACCTGTGGCACAATTTCGAGGCGCTGGAGCCGAACGAGCTGGCCGGCCGGTTCCCGGTCTATGTGGGGCTGGGGGCGCGGGTCCGGTTCCACGAGCGGCGGCGCACCCGGCGCCGTTCCGATGACGATGTCCAGGTCGGGATCCGGTTCCCGCTGGGACTGGAGTACCATTTCGCCGAAGCCCCGGTGGAGATCTTCGGCGAGCTGGTGCCCATCCTCAACGTCGTCCCCGATTCGGACTTCGACCTCAACGCCGCCGTCGGGATCCGCTACAGGTTCCGGTGATCGGCCATCCCCTGGCCCAGGTCGCCCTGTTCCTGGGCGCGTCGGCGCTCATGATCTGGCGGCTGGAGGCCATGAAGGGCCGGGGGCTGGAGGGGACCGCGCTGGGCACCCTGGTGATGCCCTACTGCTCGGGTCTGGGGAACCTGGTGTTCGTATGGATCGTGGCTCGCCGCGGCGGCCCCCCGGAAGCCGCCCTCGACAACGCGCTGGTCAACAACCTCACCAACCTCACCCTGCTGCTCGGCCTCCCCGCGCTGCTCTGGCCGATGGCCCTTCGCTCGGGCCGCCGCAAACCCACCAAGGACCAGCGGGCCCAGCGGCTTCATCTCCAGCTCACCCTGGTGGCCGGCCTGTTCTTCTGCGGCCTGACCTGGGCCCTGGCCTCCGACGGCCACCTGAGCCAGGCCGACGGGGCGGTGCTGGTCGGGCTCTTCCTGTTCTGGCAGGCCTTCGGCGTCTACGACGTGCTCAAGCATAACCTCCGCCGCAACCTCCCTTTCCATCCCATGATCCTCGTGGACCTGCTGCTCCTCGGCGTCGGAGCGGGCGCCCTCTACGCGAGCACCGAGTCCCTCACCGCCTGGCTGGCCGCCCGCGAGACCGGCCTGCTCAGCGCCCGGTACCTCGGGCTGCTCACGGGCTGGCTGATGGTGATCCCCAACGGAATCCTCGTCTTCTGGTACGCGTTCCGGGGCCGGCCGGACATCGCCTACAGCTCGCAGATCGGGGACATGCACATCTGCATCCCGCTCGCGGTGGGCGTGTTCGCCATCCTCCACCCGGCCGACGTCCCCGAACGACTCGGCCTGGCCCTGGCCGCCCTCGCGGCGGCCATCCTGATCCACAGCCTCACCCTGTCGATGCGGTGGGGACTCGACCGGGTCTCGGGGGCGGTCCTCGTGGCCGCCTACCCGGCCATCCTCTGGTCGGGCTGGTTCGCCGCCTGAGCCTACCCCTCGACCGGCCCCAGCCGGAACCGCTCCGCCAGGTCGGCCAGCGGACGCTGGGCCTGCCGCCACCTGGGATCGGCGACGATGTCGGACATGTTCTTGGCGGTGTGGTTCAGGATGAGGTAGATGCCGCGGCCGGCCACCAGAATGGCCTCGTAGCGCTCGCCGTCGCCCTCGTGGGCGAAGTCGAGATCGCCGACGGCAAGGCGACGGTGGCCTAGCACGGCCCTGAGCGGCTGGATGTCACGGGGCAGATCGGCCTGGAAGCGGTCCTTGCGCGGGCCTTCGTAGGCGAGGATCTCCGGCTTGCCCTCGGCCAGGCGGATCAATGCCCACTCGTCGAACACCGGCCCGCCGAACCGGGCGGCCATGGTCTGCAGAGTCTGGCGAACCTCATCGGTCGCCCGGGAGAATTTCTGGGTCATAGTGCCTCGATGTGCCGTAGCAAATCCCTCCGTTTCATCCGGTTGCGGGCAGAAACGGCTCGCGCAACGCTTCGGTCCCACGGAGGCTCTCCTCCGCCATCTGCCGATTCGCTTCGAGCACCAGCTCCGCGGCCTCAGCCAGATTCGCCCGCGCCTCCTCCAAGGTGTAGCCCTGCGCGTTGGCACCGGGAAGCTCCTCCAGAAAGGCCACATAGCCCTCTTCTACCTTCTGATACACTGCGGTAAGCTGCATGGGTACCTCCAAACGTCCGCAGGATACGCCTTGTCTCCGGGCTGGACAAGCCTTCTGCCTCAGGGCCGACCGGGGGCGCGAGGCTACCGCCCGGGGCGGGGGATCCCCTGGAGGCGTTCCTGGAGGCCGGTCCAGAGGGCCTCCGCCCCATCCGGGTCGGGGGCTTCGAGGGTCACCCGAAGGATGGGCTCGGTGTTGGACTTGCGGACATGGATCCAGCGGTCGCCGAAGTCGGCATAGACGCCGTCGGACAGATCCACCGCGGCCTCGGGATAGGCATGGCGCAGGCCCCGGAGCAGGACGGGGGCCTCGGCCGGCGACACCGGGATGCGCTCCTTGCGGGCCGCCCACGCGGGGAACTCCCGGCGGAGTTCGGAGAGGGTGCGGCCGGTGCGGGCCAGGCGTTCCAGGACCAGGCCCATGGCGGTGAAGCTGTCGCGGCAGGGATGGACGTCGGCCACCATCACCCCCCCGTTCTGCTCGCCGCCCACCACGGCCTGGTGGGTGGCCATGGCCTCGGCCACATGCACCTCCCCGATGGGGCAGCGGTGGACCGGGCACCGGAACCGGGCCGCCGTGTGGTCCACCACCTTGGAGGTGGATCGGTTGGCCACCACCGGGCCGGGGCGGTGGAACTCGAGCACCTCGGCCACCGCGATGGCCAGGGTGAGATCCTCGGCCAGGGCCTCGCCGCGCTCGTCCACCAGGGTCAGCCGGTCCCCATCCGGATCCTGGCCGAATCCGACGGCGCATCCCCCCGCCCGCACCGCCTCGGCCAGGTCGCCGAGGGCATCCGGCCGGGGCTCCGGGTCGCGCCCGAACCGGCCGTCGGGGGCGTCGTGGACCGACACCACCTCGCATCCCAGCTCGGCCTCGAGAAAGGGGCGGGCGTAGAGAGCCCCCACGCCGTTGACCGGATCCACCGCGACCCTGAACCGGCCCTCCCGGATGCGGGCGGTGTCCAGGTAGGCGCGGACCCGGGCGAAATGCGGCTCGGCGGGCCGATCCCGGGGCACCGGATCGCGAAGCCGGGACTCGTCGGCCAGCCGGAAGGAGCGCTGATGGTAGACGTCGAGCAGATGCTCGATCCGCCCCGGAGACAGAAAGCGGCCGCCGGAGTCGATGAACTTCAGGGCGTTCCAGGGGGCGGTGTTGTGGCTGGCGGTGATGAGAATCCCGCCCCGGGCCGCGCTGGCGGCGGCGAGAATGAGGAGCGAGGGGGGGGGGACCACGCCGGTCGTCACGGGCTGGCAGCCCGCGCCGATCAGGCCGGCGGTGACCGCCGCCTCGATCATGGGGCCGGAGGGACGGGTGTCACGGCCGACCAGCACCGACCCCCGCCCCAGCAGGGTGCCGAAGGCCTGGGCGAATCCCAGGGCGATCTGCGGGGTGAGCGATTCGCCCACCACGCCGCGGACCCCGGAGATCCCGGCTTTGAGGAAGAGGTCGGTCACGGCAAGGGGGGAGGGGATGGGGTGAGCGACGGGATTCGAACCCGCGACCTCAAGAGCCACAATCTTGCGCTCTAACCGACTGAGCTACGCCCACCATCCGGATCGAACGGCGTACGATAGGACGGAGCCCATGCGGGGTCAATGGCGGAGTTCGCGCCCGTCGGACTCGAACGCCAGCAGCCCGTGGTCGTCGGTGGTGAGCCAGGTCGGCTCGTCCGGGCGCGCTTCGGCGGCTCGGCGGGCCAGGCCGGTGGCCCGCTCGACGAGGAAGCGGGGGGCGGGAAGGCCTTCGCGCAGGTAGCCGGTCTCCGCCACCACGAACGCGGCGCCCGTCCGGTCGAGCAGCGGGACCAGCTCCGCCCCGATCCGGGCGTCCACCGCCTCCTTCCAGGCGGCCCCTCGAGGATTGCCGTCGGGCAGGTACAGGCCGTGGCCAGGCGCGGTCACCAGGTGGCTCCCGGCCAGATCCTGGGGGGACAGGGTCCGGGGATCGGCGTCTCCGGTCAGGAGGAACGCGGTGTCGCCGTACTCGATCCGCAGGGCCACCGCGCCGCCGGCCTCGCCCAGGGTCCGGACGCGGAAGCCCCCGCCGGGGCCGGTTTCCTCGAACAGGGTCTGGCCGGGCCGCAGCTCGCCGGCCCCGTCGATCCCCGCGCCCGGGACGGCCCAGGCGGCGCGGACGCTCGCCTCGCTCAGGATGGTCGGTGCCCCGCCGGCCCGCCAGAGGGTCGGCGAGGTGACCAGGAAGCCGTCGAGATCGAGGGCGTGCCGGACGGAGAGCGCGGGGAGAATCGTCCGGATGGCCACGTCGGAGCGGGGGTCGGCCGGGTTCCGGTAGCCCGCGTCGGCGAGGATGCGGCGGCCGGAGGGGGTGGTGATGAGGGCGCTGCCGCCGAACCCGACCGGGAGGAACTCCACGCGCACCGTGCCCCGGGCCGGGCGCTCGGGACGGGGGACCGCGAGCACCGCGCCGGCCGCGACCAGCCCCGCGCCCCACAGGATCCAGGCGGGACGGCGGCGCGAGGGATGGAGCCGGGGCAGGCGGGCCCGCAGGGGCCCCAGGGCGAGGAGGGCGGCCAGGACCGCATACCAGCCCGCGACCTGGCGCAGGGACGGCCGGGCGATGAACGGGTAGGGGAAGGCCTGGGCGAAGATGTGCGCGGTCCACAGGAAGAGCTGGGCGAACACCCAGTTGGCCGCGTTCAGCCAGAGGGCGAGGAGGAGGCCCACCCCGGGGATCAGCCCCACCAGCCCGGCCAGCACCCCCAACTGGACCACGATGCCCACCAGCGGGATGGCCAGCAGGTTGGCGTAGGCCCCGGCCACCGGCCAGCGCATGAAATACCACGCGGACAGGGGGAGCATCATGCCCACCTGGATGGCCACCTGGGCGGCCACGAACACGGCGATGGGGGCCGGGAGGTCGGCGAACCCCCGGGCGGGCGGCCGGCCTCTGGCGAGGCGCCGGCGCTCCTGCCACCGGTCGAGGGCGACGAGCAGCCCGACGGCGGCCAGGAGGAGGAGGGCGGCCGCCCCGGGGCGGAACACGGCCGGCCCGCCCCCGATGGCGGCGGCGGTGAATCCGGTGAGGAGCAGCACCGCGAGCAGCGCGGTCCAGCCCCGGAGACGGCTGAGGAGTTGGTGGGCCGGTTCGGTGAGCAGGGCGAGAGCCAGCACCGCCCCGAAGGACAGGGTGAGCGAGGGCTCGGTGATGAGCCGGGGCTGCCGGGCCAGGATGAACAGCCCGGCCGCCGGCACCGCGAACAGGGCCGAGCCCTTCAGATCCTGCTTGCCGTAGGCCCAGGCCAGGAGCACCAGGGAGTTCATCACCGCCGCCCGGACGGTGGAGGGCCGGGCCCCGGTGAGGAGGGTGAAGATCAGCAGCACCGCCACCACCCCGGGGACGAAGAGCCGGCGGGGCAGCCGCATCACCGTGAACAGCCCCACGAACATGGCGGTGAGGATGGTGACGTGCAGCCCGGACACCGCGAGCACATGGTTGACCCCGGCCGCCCGGAAGTCCTCGATAATCAGGCTTCCGCCTTCGCCTTCGTCCTGGGCGGCCGCCCCGAGCTCGGCGTCCTGGAGGCCATGGCGCAGGCCGAGGGTGACCCCGCCGAGAAAGGCGGAGGCCGGATAGGGCATGGTGTGGCGCAGGGTGGCCAGCATGCGGTCGCGGAGACCGAGGGCCAGGGCGACGGCGGCACGGCCCCGGCCCAGACGTCCGTCGGGCAGCCGCACGATGCGGATGCCGGTGTCCCCGCGCGAGGGCACGAGCATGGCCCGGATGCCGTGGTTTCCGTGGAAGCGCCGGGCGTCGAACAGCCCGGGCGCGGCCGCGCCCCGGAACTGCAGCAGCCGTCCCTCCAGGGCGAGATGGGCCCCGTAGGCATGGCTCCCCGCCAGGTGCCCGAACAGCGGGTGCGTGTCGTGGACGGTGATCCGGATGTCCCCCGGCTCGGCGCGGAGAAACGGCCCCCCGGGCCAGGGCTGGATGAAGGCCGGCCGCACCACCAGCGCCACCCGCGACTCGTAGACCTGCGGATCCTGCAAGACCTGGCCCAGCACCTGGACCGGCGCCCGCTGAAACTCGGCATGGGCCAGAAGGTCGGCCCGGGCGGGAAGCCGCTCGACGACCAGGCCCGGTCCCGGGTCTCCCTCCACCCCGACGCTCTCCAGCGTGGTGAAGGGCTGGGCCACCGTGACCGCCGTCTCCTCCGCCCCGAGGCGCACGGCCTCCGCCCGCTGGGCCGCGGTCCCCCGACGCATCACCCAGCGGCCCTGGGCGTCGAGCACCGGCGTCCCCGTCTCGTCATGGTCGGGCAGATAGGCCGCCACCTCCCCGGCCAGGGTCAGCTCGACCGCCTCGTCCGCCGGCCCGGCGCGGCGGACGTGCAGCCATCCCGTGCCCGCAGGGGGGCCGGGACGGAGGGTCACCCCGCCCGCGTCGTCCACGGCGGCGAGCGGCGTCGGTCGGCCGGTGGCATCGGTCTCGGCCAGACGCCACCCGCCCAGCACCAGACCGGCCAGGGCGGTCAGGCCCCATCCGGCCATCCGCCAGGCCCGGGGGGGCAGGCGCGACCCATACCCCCAGCGGTCGGCGGCCGCGAAGGCGAGGGCCAGGCCGGTCACGACGGCGGCCGCGACCCGCCACGCCCCCACCGCGTCGGATCCGGCGGCGGTCAGGACCAGCGCGATCCCGGCCACGAAGGCATACCCGAAGACAGCGGTGCGGTTCTGCATGGGCTAGCGGTCCGGCTCGATGAACCGATAGTACTCGGCGTTGGAGGCCCGGATGGGCGTGGCCATGGCCTCGCCGCGCAGGATCCCCAGAAACGTCTGGCGGTAGTCGGGATGGAACCCGATCACCAGCGCCCCCAGCAGGCCGGCGCCGCCGAGGAGCATCAGGAAATAGCGGGTCCCCTTGCCGCCGGTGGGATCACGGGATTCGGGCATCAGCGGGCCTCCTGGGCGAAATGGTCGGCGAGACGGCGCGCCTGCTCGGGATCCAGCGCGGGCGGGCGGGCCTCGATCCACCCCGCCACCTCCGCCGGCGACAGGATCGGCGACGGCGCGTCGGGCACCTGGACCGATCCCCGGGTCATCACGAGGACGGGCTGAGGCTCGATCCCCGCCTCCCCCCAGGCCCGCAGGCGCCGCCGCACCAGGTCGGCATGGGCCCGGTTCTGCCGGATCGGGTTGCCGCGGGAGGCCCGCCTCCCGTCGGGACGGGTCACCGTCCACGAGGCGGCGGCGGCCGACCCCTCGATCACCCCGCTCCAGGCCTTGGTCTCGATCACGAACACCCCGCCGGGGGTCACCACCAGATGGTCGATCTGATGCCGGTGCCACCCGTCCCGGAGCACGAGGTCGTTGAGGATATGGGCGTGCTCGCCCAGCCGCTCGAGGTGGCGCAGCACCACCGACTCGCCCCGGCGCCCGGCCCGGAACGCCCCGGCCTGGCCCCGGTTCTCGCGCATCTTCCACCAGTGCCCGGTGGCCAGAAGCCCGGTCAGCGCCGCCGGCAGGGCCAGGCTGGCCCGGCCCCGCCAGACCCATTGCGCGACCGCAGCCAGGCCGAAACCGGCCGCCGCCGCCGCTTCCATCCTCCACACCCGCCCGAGGACGCGGGACTCCCGGTCCAGGCCCCGCTCCAGGCCGGCCAGCGTCCGGTCGTGGGTCACCACCCGGGCCATGGTCAGTCTCCGTCCCCGTCGGCGTCCACCCGTTCGCCCACGCCATGGGTGCCCCGGAGCTGGGTGATCCGGAACGTCACCGTCTCGCCGACCTCGGTCCCCGGCACGTAGATGGGCACCCCGCCCACCCGCACCCTGCCGTCGCCAAGCCGCCCCCGGCCGTCCACCGTGCCCCGGTACAGCCCGCCCTGGCGGGGGGCGCGGTCGATGGGTTCCGGGGCCCCCGCCCGCACCGCCGGGTCCACGCCATGCCGGGCCAGCAGAGCCCCGAAGCCCATCCGGCCCCGGATCTCGGCCACCTCGAAGGTGATGTGCTCCCCCGGCCGCGCCCCCGGCACCAGGACCGGCATGCCGGCCACGAACACCACGCCATCCGAGGACTCCCGCGACTCCTCGCGCACCACGCCCCGGAACCGCTGCCCGGGCTCGGGGACCTCCACCATGATGCCCGTCGTGAGGTCGCGGACCCGGCCCAGCTCCAGCAGGGCGAGGTCCGCCTCGTCGGCCGGGGAGGTCGCCGCGCGGTCGGCCGGGCCGCAGGCCAGGGGGACCATGCCCGCGACGACCGCCGCGGCGGCGGGCCGCGCCAATGTCCGAAGGTTGCGAAACAGGAGAGTCATGCCATGCTTCCCGGTACGGAGTCCGCCTACTATGCCCCCTGCCCCCTTCAACGTCACGCCCCGGAAGCAGAATGACCTCCAGGCCCGGATGGAGGCGCTCGGGGTCCGGGAGGCCGACCTCGACGAGCGGTTCATCCTCGGCTCGGGCAAGGGCGGGCAGAAGATCAACAAGACCGCGTCCTGCGTCCACCTGCTCCACCGGCCGAGCGGGATCGAGGTCAAGTGCCAGCGCGAGCGGTCGCAGGCCATGAACCGGTTCCTGGCCCGCCGCGAGCTGTGCGAGCGGCTGGAGGAGC
>PXDE01000007.1 GCA_003566475.1 PVC group bacterium
CCCTCTGACGACCGCGCCGCCGCCGCCGTCCCCGCCGCGTCCTCCCCCGCCGCCCGAGCCGACGCCGGCCGCCCGGCCCGCGCGACCCGTTCCGCCCGCTCCGGAACTCCGCCCGCGGGTCCGCCCCCTGCCCGCCCCGCCTTTGCCTGGGGATTCGATGGGCTTCGACGCCGCCATCGTGGCCGCCCTGCCCGCCTTCGCGGTCGCCGGCCCGCCGCCCGCCGCGGAGACGGTGTTCGAGCTGGCCCACCTAGACCAGCCCCCGCACCCCCGCCGAACGCCAGCCCCGCTCTATCCGCCCGCCGCCCGGACCCGGCGCGTCGAGGGCATGGTCCACCTCGAGTTCATCGTAGGCGCGGAGGGTCAGGTCGAGGAGGTCCGGGTGATCGAGTCCCACCCCGGGCGCCTGTTCGTGGATGCCGCCGTCCGGGCGGTCGAGCGCTGGCGGTTCCATCCGGGAACCCGGCGGGGGGAGGCGGTCCCGGTGCGGGTCCGGCAGCGTCTCGACTTCCGTCTGGAGGCCCCCTGATGCGTGCCGGTCCTCTCGTCCTCGCGGCCGCGCTGGCCCTGGCCGCTCCGAGCGTCGCCCGGGCCCAGCGGCCCGACCCCCAGGCCCCCACCGTCACCCCATCGGAGGCCGCCCTGCTGGCCGAAGTCGAGAGCCTGCGGGCGGAGCGGCCCGAGGCCGCCCTGGCCCTGCTCGAATCGCGCCGCCGCCCGGACTCCAGCCCGGCCTTGGACCTGGCCCTGGGCAATCTGCTCGCCGAGGCCGACCGGCTGGACGAAGCCGAGGCCGCCTTCCGGACCGCGATCCGCAGGCATCCGGACTTCCGCGCCGCCCTGGGCAATCTCGCGCGGCTCCATCTGCTCCGAGACCAGCCGGGGCCCGCCGCCGAGGCCTTTCGCCGGCTCCTGGCCCTCGATCCCGCCGATCCGGACACCCTCCACCTTCTGGGCCAGGCCCTGCTCGGGCTCGACCAGCCGGTCTCCGCCGAGACCGCCTTCCGCCAGGCCCTGCTGCACGGAGGGCCCGAGGCCGAGGTCCGCGCCGGACTGGTCCAGGCCCTGATCGGCCAGGAGCGCCTGGACGAAGCGGCGGCCCTGCTCAGGGAGATGACCGCCCGCTCGCCCCATCGGGCCCTGCCCTGGAGGCTGCGGGCCGGGGTGAGCCTCAACCGCGGAGAACCCGACCGGGCCCTGGTCGAGATCGAGACCGCCCGACGGCTGGGGCTGGCCGACACCGACATGCTGCGGTGGCAGGGCGACCTCTATCTCGGCCGGGGCCAGCCCGGCGAGGCGGCGGTCGCCTACGAGCGCGCCTTCGCCATCGGGGAGGGCCCGCCCGACGCTCTCCTGCGGGCGGCCCGGGCCTGGGCGGAGGCGGGGGATCTGACCCGGGCCTCCGGTCTGCTCGAGCGGATCCCCGCGGAGGAGATCGATCCGGCTGCGCGCCGGAGCCGGCTTCTGCTGAGGGCCGAGCTGGCCCGCCTCGCCGAGGATCCGGTCGAAGCCCGGAAGGCGCTGGAAGAGCTGGTGGCCGAGGATCCGGGCCAGGGCCGGGCCATGCTGGAACTGGGCCGCCTGGCCGCCGATGCCGGTCAGACCGAGGAGGCCCTCCTCTGGTTCGAGCGGGCGGGACGGATCGCGGGCTACGAGGCCGCGTCGCGGGTGGAGCAAGCCCGCATCGAGGCCGCGCGGCGGCGGTTCGGAACCGCCGCCGACCGGGTCGAGGAAGCTCTGGCGTTCGATCCCACTCCGGCTCTGGAGAGATACCGCGACCAGCTCCGCCGCCTCGCCGAAATCGAGGAATGACCCCTCGCCCTTCGCGGGCGGCCGGACGACGGTGAGACCGGGGGCCGTTCAGGATCCGGTCGGGAGGTCCAGATACGGCCGGAGCACCGGACAGGAGACGCAGGCCATGGTGGGCGAGCCGATATGCTCCCGCTGGCGGCGGCAGTCGGACTGGGACAGCAGCCAGCAGAGGCGGCCGTCGCCGACCCGACCGCACATGCAGGTCTCCCGCACCGAGGCCGGGCAGTTCATCACCTCCCAGCAGGGAGAGCGCGACAGCCCGTCGTTCCCGCCTGCCCGCTTCATGACCACGAAGGTCAGCAGCAGTTTCAGCGTCCGTTCGGGAATCTCGCGCCAGCCCTGCTCGTAGCTCTCGACCGCCTTCTTGGACACCCCCAGCGCCCGGGCCACCTCGGCCTGGGTCATGTCCATGCGCTCCCGAAGCAGGCGGAACACCTCCGATGGGGTGTGCTCGGGCGCCGAAGCGGATGAGGTGGACGTGGGCATGGCGGTTGCGTTCAGCCTACGCGGTCCCCGGGCGCGGTCAAGTCCCGCGCAGTCCCTGGCGCTGCAGCGTGGGTGTTCAGGGGTCAGTGCAGGCCGCTGGCACGGTGAGCCAGCCGGATGAAGGGTGAGACGGCACGCTGGAGGAAACGGCTGGAAGCCGTTTCTACGAGTGGCGCGTGCTCGGGCTCCGTAGCTACGGCTTCCAGCCGTGGCACCCATCGTGTTGCGCGGGCAAACCGTGGTTTTGATCTTATCCTGCTGGAGAGAATGGTCTTGTGGAGAAACGGCCCGTTGGTGTCTCAGAGCAGTCTCTGCCGTGCAGTCCGCAATCCCGTCCACCTCGACATTCGACATTCTGCGGTTCTTCGGTTTCCCCACACCCCACATCCCACACCCCACATCTCACAACCCCCGTCCCCCCATCCACCCATCCTCCCCAGCAGGCCAGGTCACCCGGCCGGCCGCAGCACCTCGACCACATGCCGCGCCTCGACGCCGCACTCCTCCCGGAGCTGGTGCCGGCAGGAGAACCCGTTGGCGATCACGATGTCGCCGGGCTCACGGGCGCGGACGGCCGGGAACAGACGGTCCTCGCCGATCGTCCGCGACAGGTCGGCATGACGGTAGCCGAAGGAGCCGGCCATACCGCAGCACCCGGCCGGGATCACCCGGGCGCCGGGCAGCAGGCGCCCCACGTGGTCGAGCCCGAACCCCGCCTTCTCGTGGCAGTGCCCATGCACCAGAAACACGCCCTCCTCGGCTCTCACCGCGACCTCCCGCCGGGCCAGGAAGCGGTCGACCATGTCCACGCGGGCCGCGATGCGCTCGCCCAGTGCCGCGTCCGCGACGAGATCGGGCAGATCCTCGGCCAGGGCCGAGGCGCAGCTCGGCTCCAGGCAAAGGATGGGGATGTCGCCGGTGGCGTCGAGATCGCGGAGCAGCGTCTCCCCCCGCCGGGCCGCGCGGTCGAGCAGCCCCTGGGAGATCGCGGCCCGCTGGGCGTCGCCGCCGAACACGGGCAGGACACGGAACCCGAAGCCCTCCAGCAAGGTCCGGGCCGCCTCGGCGATCCGCGGCTCGCAGGCGTCCACATAGGCGTCGACGAAGAGCACCACGTCCCCGGCCGTCCCGGCCGCCGACGGCCGACCCCGCCACGCCCGGTGCGCGGGATGGCGGGCCAGCGACGGCAGGCGCCGGCTGCGGTCCACTCCGCCCATCCGGGCCATCAGCCACCGGGCTGGCGGCGACCGCTGAAGGAGATTGAACACTGGCGCCCATGGCCCCGCCCCGCGGGCCGCCAGGTCCGGCCAGGTCGCCGCCAGCCTGGCCGCCCGGGAAACGCCGCGCGCAAGGTGCCGCTGGTGCAGGGCCTCGGCCTTGAGCCGGGCCATGTCCACCTCGTTGGGGCACTCCGACGCGCAGGCCCGGCAGCTCAGGCAGAGCTCGAGCACCTCGTGCAGCCCGTCCGAGGCCAGCGCGGCCCGGAGGTCGCCTCCGGCAAGCTGACCCGAAATGGCCAGGCGCAGGGCGTTAGCCCGGCCCCGGGTGGAGTCGGGCTCGCAGCGGGTGGCCATGTAGGACGGGCACATCACCCCGGACCCGATCTTCCGGCAGGCCCCCACCCCGTTGCACTGCTCGATGGCGCGGGTCAGCCCGCCCTGCCGCCGGAACCGGAAGCGCGACATCCCGTCGGCGGCGCGGGTGGCCTCGGCGTAGCCCGGCGTGTGGTAGCGGAGGTGCTCGGTCATGCCCGGCGGCTCGACGATCTTGCCGGGGTTCAGAATGCCCTGGGGATCGAACAGGGCCTTCACCTCCCGGAAGGCGCGGGTCAGCTCGTGGCCGAAGGCCCGCTCGATGAACTCGCCGCGCACCAGCCCGTCGCCGTGCTCGCCCGACCACGCCCCCCCGTAGGCCTGGCAGAGGGCGAAGGCGGCGTCGGCGATGCGCTTCATCCGGGCCACGTCCTCGGGCAGGTGCAGATCGAGCATGGGCCGCACGTGGAGCAGGCCCACCGAGGCGTGGGCGTAAAGCGACACCGGAACCTCCTCGCGTCGGCAGATCTCCAGCACCTGGCTGATGTAGGCGGCCAGATGGGGGAGCGGAATGGCCGCGTCCTCGATAAAGGCCATCCCCTTGCGCGGCCCGGGGGTGTTGGTGATGAGCCCCAGCCCCAGCTTCCGGACCTCCCAGACCCGGGCCTGGGCGGCGGGGTCGGTGATCACCGGCCAGGCCGTCCCCTGTCCGGCCGCCCGCAGCTCCTCCGCCACCCGGCGGGCGGACGCCTCGGCGTCCTCCGGGGTAGGGCCGTCCATCTCGATCAGGAGGATCGTCTCAGGCTCGCCATCGATGAACCCGGCCAGGTGCCGGGTGGTCGCGTTGCGCCGGGCCTCGCGGATGACCACCCCGTCCATCAGCTCCACGGCCAGCGGGGCGTGGGCGACGATCGGCTCCACGCTCTTCAGGGCGTCGCCCAGGCGGGCGTAATGCGCGGCCACCAGCGCGGTGGCGGCGGGCCGGGGGACCAGCCGGACCTTGGCCTCGAGCACCACGGCCAGGGTTCCCTCGCTTCCGCACAGGAGCCGGGCCAGGTTCCAGGACTCCGGGTCGTCCAGGAACGCGTCCAGGGCGTAGCCGCCCACCCGGCGCAGGGTCTTGGGGAACCGGGCCCGGATCAGGTCGCGTCGGGGCTCGACCACCTGGAGCAGTCCCTCCCGGAGATGCCCGGGCGCCTGGCCGGGGGCCAGCTCGGCCACCGTGCCATTGGCCAGCGCCACCTTCAGCTCGAGCACATGCTCGGACGTCATCCCGTACCGGATGGAGTGCGTCCCGGCGGAATTGTTGCCGATCATCCCGCCTACGGTGGCCCGGTTGCCGGTGGCCGGGTCCGGCGCGAACTGCAGGCCGTGCCGGGCCGCCTCGGCGTCGAGGTGGTCCCGCACCACCCCGGGCTGCACCCGGGCCCAGCCTTCGTCGGGCCGGATCTCGAGAATGCGGGAGAAATGCTCCGACAGGTCGAGCACGATCCCCGGGCCGTGGGTCTGGCCGCTCAGCGAGGTGCCCGCGCCGCGGGCGGTCACCGGCACCTGGTGCGCCGAGGCGATCCGCAGGACGGTGTAGACCGCCGCCTCGTCCCGCGGCACCACCACCGCCCGGGGCACGATCTGGTAGTGGCTGGCGTCGGTGGCGTAGATCCCGCGCCACACCTCGCCGTCCTCCACCTGTCCGGGGAGGGCCTCGCGGAGCGCGTTCAGCCAGGCCGGGGTCTGATCCATGCCGGCATGGTACCGGAATCGCGGGCCGGATGCACATCCGGTCTGTTCAGGGCATCAGCTCCCACACCGAGATCGGCCGCATGTGGGCGGAGTCGTGCCGGTGGACCTGGCGGTACTCCACCCCCTCCGTCCATTCGGGGATGTGCTTCTCCATGTACGACGACACATCCACCACGTGGGTCACCTCCCGCTCCCGCAGGTAGTCCCCTAGACGCCGGCCCGAACGGATCACCCCGGCGATCTCGTTGTTGATGAGGCCGTCGAGGTTGATCACCGTCCGTCCGGAATGCCATCCGTAGATCCCGGAATTCCAGGCGGCCAGGCGGGCTTCCTCGGGCAGGTGCTCGCGAATCCAGGCGGCCGTTTCGATCATGTCGCGCTGGTTCTGGTGCCGGCCCCGGACCGCCTTCACGGCGAGATAGCCATACGATTCGAGCGCGGTGAGGGCGAGCAGGAGGGGGGCCAGGCGCCGATACCGCCCTCCCCGCCGCGCCGCCGCCGCCAGCAGGCCGGCGGCAAGAAGGCTGAGGGTGACCAGGCCCGGGGTATAGTACCAGGTCCAGGTCTTGGGGAGCCCCACGCTGTAGGCCAGGCCGAGGGCCAGCGGGAACAGCCAGAGCAGGTGCAGGATCCAGCGGCCTTCCCGGGGGTTCCGGAGCGGGGTGGCCGGGCGGGGCCCGGGCGCGACTGGGAGCAGATACTTCAGCGACGGCACCTTGAACAGGGACTTCACCAGCCAGGTGCCCAGGATCCCGCCCGAGAACCAGACCGTGCCCCAGAGCCCCAGGCCCTCGGTGGCGGAGGCCCGCCAGATCCGCTTCATCTGAGCGCTGCCCTGGATCCAGGTTCCGGTGTGATGCCGGGCGAAGGCGAGCCAGACCAGGAACGGCAGCAGCGCCACGCCGATGAACACCGCGCCTTCGAGGACGGCGCGGCCCAGTTCCCGGCTCCATGCCGGCCGGTCCGACCCGGCGGCCGGGCGGAGGACGGGGGCCAGCCGGACCAGGGCCCGCAGGCCCGCCACCAGGGGCAGCAGGAGCAGGGCGTCGGTCCGTCCCAGCACGCAGACCCCGGCCAGCACTCCGCATCCGGCGAGGCGGCCCAGGCTCATGCTGGCGGAGGCCCCGGCCAGCGCGGCCAGGAACGCCGCCAGAGCGAACGCATAGACCGCGCCCTCCATGCCGGTGCCGACCAGCAGCAGGGCGTTGGGGTTGCTGAACCACAGGATGGCTGCCCACCGGCCCGCCGATGGGTTCCACAACCGCCGACCGGCCATGCCGAGAAGCGCCCCCGCCCCCAGAAACGCGAGGCTGTTGAGGATCTTGGAGGCGAGCACCAGCCCCGGCCGACCGAGTCCCAATCCCCGCCGCAGCCCGGCCAGCAGAAAGGCGTAGAGCGGATGGAAGCCCGTCGTCCAGGTGATGCCGTCGAACGTCGGCCCCCGCCCCTCGGCGAGGTGTTCGGCCACCCCGAAGTAGTAATAGGCGTCGTCGGAGAGGAAATCCACCCGGCGAGCGGTCGGAAGCAGGCAGAACCCCAGCAGGAGGACGGCGGCTATCCCGGACACGGCCAGGAGCGCCCGCCACTCGCCGCGCGTGGACAGAATGGAGGCTCCCATGGCCGGCTCCATGCCCGCCACCTCCGCCGGATGCGTTCGCCCCGCAACCTTCGAGGGCCCTACGATGGATGCGCATGGCCGCGCCACCGAGCCCGACCCATGCTCCTGGACGGTCCCGGTCATGGAATCAGCTCCCCCCGCAACGCGACCTCCATCCCCGCATCCACCGATGGCGGGGGCGGCGGAAGCGAGGGATCGAACCAGTTCCCGGCGTCCTGATAGAATCGTAGCCAGCGCGCGTTCAGCAGACCCTCCGAGCAGAACACCGGCATGGCGCCGGCGATATGCAGGCGAAAGGCGGTCCGGGACACCCAGTCGTCCTCGCCCTGCGGAAGAAAGCCGAACGCCGGTCCATGCGCCCCGGAATGGTGCGTGGGGCCGGGGCCGAATACCTCATGCAGCGAGAGCGCGGGTTGCCAGGGCACGGGGAATGGCGAGGTGGAGCCGGAGTTGAGACGCCTTAGAAGGGAACCATCAGTTGCACGTTGCCGCCGCCGTTGCGGAGGCGGGTCGGGTACGTGGTGGCGTTAAGGGTCAGGATCGCCCCGCCGGAAAAGCCGATTTCGAGGGGAAGGGTCAGCTTCACCTGTCCTACCCGCCGCCGCGAGCCGTCGGGCTCGGCCTGGGAGCTGGAGGGCTCGTCGGTGGACAGGCGGTTGAGATAAAGGCCGGGCCAGAACAGCGCCCTCTCCGACGCCAGGGGAATGAGCAGGCCGCCGTGGAGGGTGGTCTCGCGACGATCCAGGCTGTGCGGTGCGTCGTCGCCGCGGAAGGCCTCGTCGATCCGGAAGCGCCGGACCCCCAGCCATCCGCCCATGCCCTCGTCTGGATTGCGCCGGATCTCCAGTCCGAAGGCCTGGTTGTGCCGGGTCAGATCCTCTTCGGCCGGACTCGTGCCCCGGTTTCGTTCCCAATGCTTCCGGGTCCGGCCGACTTCCCCGTCCAGCGTGACGAACCAGGGCCCGGCGATTCGGCGGTCCACCGCCCCGCCCCCTCCGACCTGGCGATGCCGGAAGCGCAGATCATCGGCATCGAGGTCCAGCCGCGCCTCGGGGTTCCAGTTCACCCAGGCGTCGATCTGGGTGTCCGGATCGGGGCGGAAGTGGAGGTCGGCGAACCAGGTCCAGGGGTCCTGGTCGTAGCGGCCTTCGTCGGACTTGCGGTCGAAGGTGGCATCCACCGCCACCCCGGCCAGGCGGAGGCGGGCCGACTCCCGGGGCGTCCAGGTCCATTCCGCATAGACGTCGATATCCTCCTTCTCGGGCAGGATCTCTCCCAGCAGGGCCAGCCGCCAGGTCTCCCCGCCGTGCCAGCCCATGCCCGCCACCGCCCGGTCGAACCGGCCGTCGAAGTCCTCGTCGCGGTGATACCGGAACTCGAAATCGAAGCGCTCGTCCAGCGGCTGGACCATCCGAAGCTCCATCTCCACCAGCAGCTCCTTGCTGCGGAGGCTGCCCGCCGTCGCCCGGAACCCGGACGGATCCTGCCGCCACGCCTGATCCATCTCCGGCCGGGGGCGGAAGGTGAACCGGTTGAGAAAGGTCCGGCCGGTCAGGTCGAAATCCCGTCCCCGCAGGGCGTCCTCACGGCGGAGGGGGGACGGGTCGTAGGCCCGGCCCCCGCCCGGCGCCGCCACCAGCCCCCCGGCCAGCGCCAGTCCCCGCCCAACGTTCCGAAAGGCGGTGCTAAGGCGGGCGGGGCTTGGCATCTGCGTACCCTACCGCGCCCCCGCCCGCCTGACCAGCCCGAGGTGCCAGCCCAGGCCCCTACTAGGGACAGGTCTGCTTCAGCCCTCATCTCCATTGGGGACAGGTCTTCTCTACGGCCTGGGGACAGACCCTGGTCCGGGGGACAGGCCAACTTTTTTTGGCAAAGTTCCGGTCACGAACCTGTAATAGGGGTAGAGGCCCGGCATTCGGCCGGGCCGACCACCGGAGATTAGCGTTATGAGAACGCCGAGAGCGAAGGGAGAGGGGCGGACCTGCTACCATGTGATGAGCCGCATCGTGGACCGGGTGATGCGCCTGGGACCGGCCGAGAAGGACCGGTTCACGGAGCTGATGCGGTCCTGCGGGGACTTCTGCGGGGTTCGGCTGCACAGCCACGCCATCATGGACAACCACTTCCACATCCTGGTGGAAGCCGGTGGGGACCAGGAGGTTCCCGAGGAGGAGGTCGTCCGGCGGATGCGGGCGCTCTACCCGGAGGCCGAGGTCGAGGCGAGGACGGAGCGGTGGCGGCAGTGGCGGGCGGAGGGGCTGGGACACCTGGCCGAGGCCGACCTGGCCGCGCTCCGAGCTCGGATGAACGACATCTCGGCCTTCATGAAGACCCTCAAGCAGCGGTTCAGCCAGTGGTACAACCGCGAGAACGACCGCCGGGGGACGCTGTGGGAGGATCGCTACAAGAGCGTTCTGGTGGAGAATGGGCGGGCCCTGCAGATCATCCGC
>PXDE01000181.1 GCA_003566475.1 PVC group bacterium
CACAAGTATATGATCGAACGGGCGAGGCCCCAGTAGTCCGCTGTTCCCGCCCTGCGGGACGGACCGCGCATGGAACGAGCCTGCCTGGGCGGAAGAGCAGCCATGGTCGAGTCTTCCTCTTGCCAGGCGCGGCTCATGCGGCCTCGTCCCGCCCTGCGGGAACATCGAGGTACTGGCATGCATCCCGCATCGCGGATCTCGGATCCCGCATCACACCCGCCGTCTCACCCCTCATCCGGCTGGCCCACCGGACCAGCGGCCGTCACTGACCGCTGAACCCTGAACACTGAACCCTGACCCCTTCCCCCCAACAGGCTGGGAGTCCCTCCGGGGTTGTGGTAGGTTGCCCGCCCCATGAAGGAAACCGAGGCATACAAGGCGGCTCTGGTCACGGGCGGCGCGGTTCGGGTGGGGGCGGCTATAGCGCGGGCGCTGGCTGTCTCGGGCCGGGATGTGGTCATCCATTGCCGGACCTCCCGGCCCCAGGCCGACGCCCTGGCCGAGGAGATCCGGGCGGGCGGGCGTCAGGCCTGGGTGGTGCAGGCCGATCTGAATGGGGAATCCGCCTGCCAAGCCGCCCTCGACGCGGCCTGGGAGGTTTCGGGCGGACTAGGCATTCTGGTCAATAACGCGGCCGCATTCGCGAAGCAGGCCATGGCCGAGGCCGATGCGGACGCCCTGGCCGGCCAGTTCGGGCCCAACTTCGAGACCCCCTATCACCTCACCCGCGCCTTCTGTTCCCGGGCCCCGGAAGGAGCCGTGGTCAACCTGCTGGACCGGCGGATCGCCTCGAACGACCCCACCTGCATCCCCTATCTTCTCTCGAAACAGGCGCTGGCCGGGTTTACCAAAGCGGCGGCGGTGGCGTATGCTCCCCGATTCCGGATCAACGGGGTGGCCCCCGGGCCGGCGCTTCCCCCGCCGGGCGAGCCGGACAGCCACCTGCTTGAGAAGGCGGGCCGCATCCCTCTGGAGCGGCGCTGCCCGCCCGAGGAGGTGGCGGAGGCGGTCGTGTTTCTGTGCGGCGCCCCGGGGGTGACCGGACAGATTCTGTTCGTGGACGGCGGCCAGCATCTGCTGGGCAACGGAGTATAGAGCATGGAACGAATCCATATCCGCGACCTGAACCTGCGCTGCATCATCGGGGTGTTCCCTGAGGAGCGGAAGGACCGGCAGGACATCGTCATCAACATCACCCTCGACTGCGCCTTCGGCGAGGCGGCCTCCACCGACCGCCTGGAGGACACCGTGGACTACAAGTCCATCACCAAGCGCATCATCGCCCTCGTGGAGGAGAGCGAGTTCCAGCTTCTGGAGTCTCTGGTCGACCGGGTGTGCGAGATCTGCCTGGCCGCCCCCGGTGTCCATCGGGCCTCCGTCTGCATCGACAAGCCCGGCGCTCTGCGGTTCGCCCGCAGCGTGGCCGTCGAAATCGCCCGGGAGCGTCCCTAGCGCTGCCCTCACCCTTCCCCTGGACCCCCTATGACGACCAAACGAGCCGACCACCGACCCGCCTGGAGCGCCCTGGCCAGCCACGCCGAGGCTATTCGCGACACCCACCTGCGCGACCTGTTCCGCAAGGATCCGGATCGGGCCGAGCGCTACAGCGGGACGGCCGGCGACCTGCTGGTGGACTATTCCAAGCACCGGATCACCGACGAGACGCTCAAGCTGCTGCTCCAGCTCGCCCGCGAGGCCAAGGTGGCCAAGGCCCGGGACGCCATGCTGGCGGGGGAGAGCGTCAACCTCACCGAGAAGCGGGCGGTCCTGCACACGGCCCTGCGCAGCCCGCCCGACCGCCCGGTCCGGGTCGGGGGCGAGGACGTGACGCCCGCCGTCCATGCCGTGCTCGACCGTATGGCCGCCTTCAGCGAGGCGGTGCGCTCCGGGGAATGGCGGGGACACACCGGCCGGAAGATCCGGAATGTGGTCAACCTGGGCATCGGTGGGTCCGACCTCGGCCCCGGCATGGCCTACGAGGCGCTCCGGCCCTATGCCGACCGGGATCTCGTGGTGCGGTACGTGTCCAACGTCGATGGCACCCACCTGGCCGAGGCCCTGCACGACCTCGATCCGGCCGAGACCCTGTTCATCGTGGTGTCGAAGACCTTCACCACGCAGGAGACCATGGCCAACGCGACCTCGGCCCGGGCCTGGCTGCTGGCCGCGCTGAACGACGACGAGGCGGCCATCGCCCGACACTTCGTGGCCGTGTCCACGAACGCCAGGGGGGTCAGGGACTTCGGCATCGATCCCGCCAGCATGTTCGAGTTCTGGGACTGGGTGGGCGGACGCTACTCCCTGGCCTCGGCGGTGGGGCTGTCTCTGATGGTGGCCATCGGCCCCGAGGCCTTCCGCGAGATGCTCGGGGGCATGCACACCCTCGACCGGCACTTCGCGGAGGCCCCGCTGGACCGGAACCTTCCCGTGATCCTCGCCCTGCTCGGCGTCTGGTACCGCAACTTCCTCGGCGCGGCCACCCACGCGGTGCTGCCCTACGACCAGTACCTCCACCGGTTCCCCGCCTATCTTCAGCAGGCCGACATGGAGAGCAACGGCAAGGGCGTGGACCGGGACGGGCGCCCCGTGGCCTGGGCCACCGGACCCGTGGTCTGGGGCGAGCCCGGCACCAATGGCCAGCACGCCTTCTTCCAGTTGCTCCATCAGGGCACGGACCTGGTGCCCGCCGATTTCATCGGCTTCGCCCGCAGCCACCACCCGCTGGGCCGCCACCACCGCATGCTGCTGGCCAACCTGCTCGCCCAGACCGAGGCCCTGGCCTTCGGCCGGACCCTCGAGGACGTGCTGGAGGAAGGCGCCCCCAAGGCCCTCGCCCCGCACCGGACCTTCCCCGGCAACCGCCCCACCACCACCATCCTCGCCCCCCAGCTCACCCCGTCGGTTCTGGGCCAGCTCATCGCGCTCTACGAGCACAGGATCTTCGTGCAGGGGGTGATCTGGGACGTGTGCTCCTACGACCAGTGGGGGGTGGAACTGGGCAAGGTTCTGGCCGGACGGCTGCTCGCCGAACTCGACGCGGGGAAGGCCGACCCCGAAGCCCACGACCCCTCGACCCGCCGCCTCCTCGAGCACATCCTCACCCTGTCCAAATCCGGCTGAGCCGGAGCCCGGGAAGGCAGATGGCGGAGGGGGAGGGATTCGAACCCCCGTTACCCTCACGGGTAAACGTGATTTCGAGTCACGCGCAATCGTCCACTCTGCCACCCCTCCGCCGGGAAGCGCGGTACACTCTAGCCGCTCGCGGGCTGAAGGCAAGCCCCGGGGCCTCGGCGCCGCCCCTGGTCCCCTCCACACTCTGCAATCCACGATCGTAGACGGGAGAGTACATGGCGGGATGGCCGAGGGGCGTGGGGAACGGCCTGGGACCGTGGTGGCGGCTTGGCGGAACGGACGAGGTGCGCTAGGTTTTCCGCATGTTGTTCCCGATACCCCTTCCTGCCTCTGTCCGGTCCACGGCGGCCGTCCTGATCCTTTCCGGCCTGGTCGGCGTGCTGAGGGCCGCCGAGCCGCCGCCCGGGGCCATCCCCATCGCCATCCGTCCCCACGACCCCGAGGCTATCGCGGCCCGGCTGCCCAAGGTGCAGCATGAGGTCAACATCTACGAGCGCGATGCGGTGATCGAGGTGGAGATCGAGCTTCCCCCGCCGCTGATCCAGCCCATGGCCTTCCCGCTCGACCAGCCCCACGCGGTGGATTTCGACCTCGTCCTGGAGGAGGGCGCGCACTGGTGGCAGGCCGAGGAGGTGCACGTCGAGATCGACTGGCCGGAGGGATCGCCCGCCGCCCAGATCCTGCTGATCGTACAGGACTGGGAATACCGATGGTACCAGTACCTGATCCCCGAGCCGGTCCGGCCGGGGCGGCAGATCATGGACGTGCCGCTGCGGCCGGGGCGCACCGCCTGGGAGCCGCGGGGGCACCCCCTGCCCTGGCACCATCGGGCTCTGGCCGATCCGGTGCGGGTGGGGCTGCGGGTGTTCGGCCCCAACCCGCTGGACGGGCTGGCCCCGGAATTCCGGGCCTGGGCGGTGCGCCGTCCGGCCCGGGAGCCCGCGCCCCGGATCACCGCCGTGCGCATGACCGAACCCCGGGCCCCGGTCTTCGGACGGTTCGAGATGGCCTTCCGCCTCCCCGACCGGTACGTCAACCCTTTCGACCCCCGCGAGGTGGACGTGTGGGCCGAGATCACGCCCCCGGACGGCGCGGACCCGGTCCGGGTGGACGCCTTTTACACCAAGGACTACTTCCGCCAGGTCGGGTCGACGGGGGAGCGGGCGGTGGCCCAGGGCGCGCCGGAGTGGAAGATCCGCTACGCCCCTCTCCGCGAAGGGGCCCACCAGGTCGTGCTGCATGTGAAGGACCGGCACGGCACGGGCCGCTGGGGGCCGGCCGAATTCACCGCCACCCCGGCCGAATCCCCGGGTTTCCTCCGCGTCTCGCGGCGCGATCCCCTGCACTTCGAGTTCGACAACGGCGACTACTTCTTCCCCATCGGCCTCAACATCCGGTCCCCCTACGACACCCGCCACGACCGGCGGTTCCCCTGGATGCAGCGATGGCCCGAAGGCTCCGCCTCCTACACCCGTCGGTTCGAGGCCCTGGCCGAGCAGGGGGCCAACTTCGCCGAGATCTGGACCGCCCCCTGGTCGCTCGGTCTCGAATGGCATCCGATCTGGCCCGGCTACCACGGGATCGGCCAGTACAACCTCCGCAACGCCTGGGAGCTCGACCGGGTGATCGACGACGCGGAGCGCCTGGGCCTGTTCATCAACCTGGTCATCCACAACCACGGGAAATTCAGCACCTTCTCCGACCCGGAATGGGACGGCAATCCGTTCAACAGCGAGCTGGGTGGGCCGTTCGACAACCCCAACGACTATCTCTTCACCGAGGAGGGGCGGAACTGGTTCCGGCAGCTCATGCGCTACATGGTGGCCCGATGGGGCTACAGCCGGCACGTGTTCGCCTGGGAGTTCTGGAGCGAGCTGAACCTGGCCGGCCAGACCCGGGCCATGTACCGCGACCGCCGCACGGTGGACTGGCACCGGGTGATGGGCCGCTTCATGAAGGAGATCGACCCCAACCGGCGCATGGTGACCACCCACTATTCGGGCGACTACACCGTGCAGAACATGGAGATCTCCCGCCTTCCCGAAATCGACTTCTGCGCGGTGGACGCCTACCACGGAAACCCCGAGTCCATCTTCATCGTGGACCTCATCCGCCGCACCGCCGAGCACAACAATCCGCTGGAGAAGCCGGTGCTCATCACCGAATTCGGCGGGACGCCTCATGGCGGCACCCTCGAGCACATGGACGAGGCCCTCCACACCGGGCTCTGGGCCTCCACGGTGATTCCCGTGGCCGGCGCCCCGCTCTACTGGTGGTGGATGCTGGTCGAGGAGCAGAACTGGTACCCCTACTACGGCAACATCGCCCGGTTCATGGACGGCGAGGACCGGCGGGGCATGGAATCGGTGGACGGCATCCGGATTCGTGACGGGGGCGCCGCCGCCCCCCACTTCCAGGTGTTCGCCATGGGCCACGAGAGCCGGCTCCTGGGCTGGATGTTCGACCGCCGGGCCTTCGGAACCAACGCCCGCATCCAGACCTATGAGGATCCCTCCATCCGTGTGCCCTGGACCGGCGAGGACCCCGTCCATTTCGAATTCTGGGACCCCGAGACCGGCCAGGTGGTCGCCCGGACCTCGGCCGAGCTCCGGGGCGGCACCGCCCGGGCCGATCTCCCCGCCTTCCGCCGCGACCTGGCCTTCAAGATCATCCCCGGCGAGCCCGAGCCGACCGAGGACAGTCGCGACGCCCGCGCGGCCGCCTCACGCTGACCACGGCGTCCAAGGCCTGGACGGTTTCGTCCAAGGCCTGGACGGGCGACGGGTTGCCCATCCATGCGGCCTGGCATAGGATAGCCGGGCTCGTACCAAGGAATCGCCATGATCCGAACCTTTTCTATGCTTCTTATCGGTCTGGGTTTCGCCACGTCCGCCGTGGGCCAGACCCGCCTCCACGTGGTCGATCCGCTGCGGAGGGTGAGCGAGGATCCGGCAGTGCTGGAGCGCATCCGGGACGGGGAGGAGGTGCGGCTGGTGATCCCCCGTAACGGCGTGGCCTCGGCCCAGGTGGTGGTGGCGTCGGACCGTCCCCTGCCCCGGGTCCAGGCCCGGCTCTCCAACCTGGTCCACGAGTCCGGGCAGGTCACCATGCCCGCGACCCTGGCCACCCTGCGCTACGCCACCCGCCACACCTCCTTTGACGCGCGCGGGAATCCCCTCGGCGAGCCGGAGACCCATTTCGACGGGCTGCTCGACCAGCCCCGGCCCGGCGAGCGCGTCCAGCCGGTGTGGATCACCCTCGCCCTGCCGCCCCAGGCCCCGCCCGGCACCTACCGGGGGCAGCTTCAGGTGGCGCCCGGCGGAATCGTCCCGGTGGTGGTGGAGGTGTCGGAATGGGCCGCCCCCTCCCCGGCCGAGTTCGAGACCCATGTAAGCCTGCTTCACTCCCCGGAGACCATCGCCCGCCACTACGGGGTGGCCCTGTGGTCGCCCGAGCACATCAGGCTCACCGAGCCATCGCTGCGCATGCTGGGGCAGGTCGGCAACAAGGTGCTGTACCTGCCCCTGGTCGCGGAAACCCACTTCGGCAACGAGGAGACCATGGTGCGGGTGACCCGGATCGGACGGACCGCCCCCTGGACGCCGGACTTCGCCCCGCTCGAACGCTATCTGACGGCCTCCCGCCAGGCCATGGGCGAACCTCGGGCCATCTGCCTGTACCTGTGGGAGCCGGCCTGGGCGCGGCGGCCGCCGGAGCACCTCGGCGTGACCTCGGTCGAGCGGGGCCGCACCGACACCATGGAGGCGCCCTACTTCGGGCAGCCGGGAAGCGAGGCGTTCTGGAGGCCCATCCTCGAAGGCGTGCGCGACCGGGTGGCCCGGCTGGGCTGGAATCCGGAGCGGATCATGATCGGCGTGGCCGAGGACGCCCGCCCCTCGGCCGAGATCGTGGGCTTCTTCGACGGCATCCTTCCCGGCGTGCGGTGGACCATGTTCACCCATGGCCGGGGCGACCCCCGCCCGGACGGCGCCGACTACGTGGTGGACGGGGTGCCCGTGGGCTGGCTGGAGCTGCCCTACCGTCCCGACCTGCGCCGCTACGACCCCAACCGCTCGCTCGGGCTGGGCTGGCGCCGGGCCCTGCCGACCGTCACCTCGCTCCGGAGCTTCGACAGCCTCGACCCCTCGGCCTACCGCAACGCGGCGGCCTGGGCCATGTCCAGCGACCGCTACACGGGCTTCACCCGCATCGGGCTCGACTTCTGGCCCATCGACGGGCGCCCCCTGATCGGCCGCACGCACCGGTGGCACAACCTCTACCGGTTCAACCCCCGGTGGTTCGTCATCCCCGGTCCCGAAGGCGCGGCCGCCACAGTGCGGTTCGAGATGCTGCGCGAGGGGGTCCAGGAGGCGGAGGCGGTGATCCGGGTCGAGCGGGCGACCATGGACCGCTCCAGCCCCCTGTCGGCGGAACAGCGGCGCGAGGCCCGGCAGCTCATGGACGAGCGCATGCAGGCGCTGATGCCCGCCATCGACAACTGGGATGGCTTCGCCGGGTCCGGCTGGGCCGACCGCGCCGCCCGCCTCTTCGCCCTCGCCGCGCAGATCGACGCCGCGACAGCACGCTGACCCCGTCGTCCCCGCCAGTCAACCCGGTCAGGACCGTCCTCGAATAGGCACGGATCCGACCGGCTGCAACACCCGGAACCGGTCGGAAACCTGTCCGGCCGGACACGAATCTGACCGGTTGCGGCATTTGGATCCGGTCGCAAACGTGTCCGACCGGACAGGTTTCAGACCGGTTGGAGGGAGACCGGGAAGATCGGCTTCGCATTTCCCGCCTCCCGCGATAGGGTAGGCGGTTTCGGCCCGTCGAGTGAGATCGTGCGGGGCGGTTCCGAATGCAATGGCAACCCCGACGGGAAGACGACGCGATATGTCCAAGGCAACCCTGAACCAACTCGAAGCGGCACCGACCGCACCTGCGCCGGCCGACCGCCTCGCCGGCCTGCCCCCCCGCCCCGAGGCGCCACCCGTGAAGATCCTCGCCCCCCCAGACAGTTCGCCCGGCTGGCCCGACCTGTCCCCTCTCCCCTTCGAGGATGACGTCGTGCCGTCGGCCTGGTGGGTGTTCTCGCCCGTCCCCAGCGACGCCATCGAGACCCTCTCCCGCGGCGCCGCCGACCCGGCCTGGTATCCGGCGGCGGACTGGATTCTCGGCACCAATCGCGACACCGGCATGTTGCGCCCCCTGCCCGAGTCGGCCTGGGTGGACGACAGCTACCCGGATGGGGGCCGGGCCATCGATCTCGCGGCGCTGGGCCTCGATGCCCCCGGACGCCGGGCGCTATTTCTCACCGTGGTCCGGATCCCCGAACCGGTGCAGGCCCGCGTCTGCCCCGGGGCCATCGGCGAAGGGGTCGAGTCCCGCCTGTGGCTGAACGGGGAGGAGGTGTCGCACGGGGCGTTTGTCGAACTGCGTCCGGGGGACCACCGGATGATGGCGCTGGCGGAGGTCGGCCCCCGGCGCCCCTGGCAGTGGGAGGGGTGCCGGATCGCGCCCCGGCTCACCCGGGTGACCCCGGAGGAGATCGAGGCGGTCCATGCCTGGAAGCTGGACCGGTGGCGGGTCATGCGCGACGCCGCGAAGATGGATGAGGCCGCTCTGCTCGCCGGCGTCCGGATGGACCCCGCGACCCTGCGGGGCACCCCGGGGTTCCACCAGGTGGGCAAGGATAAGGACGGCCGGTGGTGGCTGGTCGGCCCCGACGGGCGGCCGACCGTCTACCGGGGCGTGTGCGCGCCCAACCGGGGCGGCACCGGTGGCCGCCGGATGAGGAAGCCACCGCTGCCCCCCGAGACGGTGGCCGACTGGACGCGGACCATGCGGGCGTGGGGGTTCAATCAGATCGGCTGCTGGGCCACCCTCGAGTTCTACGAGGCCGGGCTCGGGCATGTCGAGATGATCGACACCTACTACGTGAAGCCCTGGATCCAGACCAAGTTTCCGGACGTGTTCGACCCGGCCTGGGAAGCCGCCATCGAGGCCCGGTGCGCCGAGTTCTGCCCGCCCCTCCGCGAGAGCCGCAACCTGGTCGGCTACTACCTCGAGAACGAGCGCGGATTCATGGAGACCCTCCGGTTCGGCGTGTCCATCGAGGCCCGGGGGCCGGTGTACCAGGCCCACGGTGTCCCGGAACGACGACAGGTGGTCAACGAGGCCGAGCCCATTACCAACCCCCGGGGGATCGGGCTGCTCCAGTACCTGCTGAGCCTGGATTCGGACGCGCCTGGGGTGTGCCGGGCCCGGGAGTTCGTCCTCGAACGCCACGGCGGCATCCCCGAAGCGGGCCAGGCCTGGGGCATGGACCTTTCCGGCCCGCACGCGGTCAACCGCCGCACCGTGGACGGGCAGCGGTTCATCGCCCCCGCCTACCTGCGGGACGAGCAGGACTTCGTGCGGATCTGGGCCCGCCGGTACTTCGAGGTGGTGGTCGGGGCCATCCGCCG
>PXDE01000233.1 GCA_003566475.1 PVC group bacterium
CGGCGCGGTCCCGGATACTCGTGGATCAGGGTGTAGGTGGGGCTGGTCACCGGCGCTCCGATGCCCAGGCCGTCGGCCAGGCCCTGGACAAAGCAGGTCTTGCCCGCGCCGAGCTCGCCGCGCAGGGCGATCACCCGGAGGCCGGGGTGGTGGCGGACCAGGTCGGCGGCGATGGCCTGGGTGTCCTGGGGGCGGTGGGAGGTGAGGCGCAGGTGCATTGGCTTTGACGATCCGCCACGCTTACGCTACCAAAGCGGGGAAGCACAAGACCGCAGGCATCGTCCGGCGCCGGCCGAGCGGCCTCGGTCCGAGGAGGCTGGCCGCGCATGAAGGTGGACCTTTCGATCGTGATTCCCCTCTACAACGAGGAGGACAATGTCGACCCGCTGTGTTCCGAACTCCAGGAGGTGCTGGGCGCCCTTGCCCAGACCTGGGAGCTGATCCTGGTCGATGACGGGAGCCGGGACGCGACCTGGGAGCGCCTCGCCGCCTGGGTGCCCCGCCTCCCTCAGCTCCGGCTGGTCCGGCTCCGGCGGAACTTCGGGCAGACCGCCGCCATGAGCGCCGGGTTCGACGAGGCCCATGGGGAGATCATCATCACTCTGGACGGCGACCTCCAGAACGATCCCCGCGACATCCCCGCCCTGCTCGAGGCCATGACGGACCGGATCGACGTGGTCAGCGGCTGGCGCAAGGACCGCAAGGACAAGTTCCTGACCCGCCGGGTGCCCTCCATGCTGGCCAACGGCCTGATCAGCCGGATGACGGGCGTCCGCCTCCACGACTACGGGTGCACCCTGAAGGCCTACCGGCGCGAGGTGCTGTCCCAGGTCCGCCTGTACGGGGAGATGCACCGGTTCATCCCCGCTCTGGCCCATTGGGCGGGCGGGCAGGCCACGGAGGTGGTGGTGAACCACCGGGCCCGCCGGTTCGGCACCTCCAAGTACGGCCTCTCGCGGACCACCCGGGTGGTGCTGGACCTGCTCACCGTCAAGTTCCTGATGCAGTACAGCGCCCGGCCCATCCAGATCTTCGGTCGGCTGGGCCTCTACTGCCTGGGCCTGGGCGGCCTCCTCCTCGCCTTCATGCTCGGGGCGCACGGCGTGTTCCTGGCCACCGGGCGCGAGTTCGTGGCCGCCGAGCTCATCAAGCGCCCGTTCTGGATCAGCTCCGCCTTCGCCCTCCTTCTGTTCGGAATGCAGTTCGTGATCATGGGGCTGCTGGCCGAGCTGATCACGCGCACCTACCACGAGTCGCAGAACAAGAAGATCTACGCGGTCCGGGAGGCCCTGCCCCGGCCATGATGCCTTTCCTCCTGGCGTCCGCCCCCCATACCTCGCGGGTGTTCGGGCTCGACACGTTTCTCGGTCTGACCGACGTCGGATCCCTCCGCAAGACCCTCTTCTACCTGGCCATTCTGGGGGTGCTCGCGGCGGGCCTGGTGGTGGACTACCGGCTCCTCCGCCGGGCCCGGTCCGATCCCCGACACCTGCTGCCCGCCCGCCGCCTCGAATGGCTGGCCGAACGCCCCTGGATCTGGCCCGACTTCGGGATGATTCTGCTCATCGTCATGGGCGTGATGCTCTTCTTCATGGTCGGGGCGGAGATCGTGCGCACCGCCCGCTGGGCCGATCTCTCCCAGGGCACCGCCGCCACCTGGACGCTGGTGGCCATGGGCCTCATCATCAACGGATCGGCCATTGTCCTGTCCATCCAGCTTCTCCGGGTCCGGGGCATCCGGGTGGAGAAGGGGCTGGGCCTGGACCTTGGCGCCTGGCCGCGTCGCCTCGGCCAGGGCCTGGTGGGCTGGCTCGCCCTCTATCCTCCGCTGGTGTTCACCGTCCTGGTCGTGTGGGCCCTTGTCGGCCAGTTGGGCATCACCCCCGAGCCTCAGCCCCAGGTGGTCCAGCTCTTCGCCGAGCGGTCGGCTGCCGCCCTGGCCTGCTACGCCATTCTGGCGGTGGTGGTGGTTCCGGTGGGCGAGGAGATCTTCTTCCGGGGGATCCTGTTCCCGCTGCTTGTCCGCCAGGCGGGGGTGTTCGCGGCTCTGGTCGTGGGCGCTGCCGTGTTCGCCACCGTCCACTTCAATCTGGCGGCGCTGGTGCCCCTGTTCATTCTGGGCATCGCCTGCTCGCTGGGCTACGCCATCAGCGGCTCCTTGATCGTGCCCATCGTCATGCACATGGCCTTCAACGCCACCACCGTGGTGTCGGTGCTGTTGCTCCGCGGACCGGCATGACCCGTCTCGACAAGGCCGGAGAATGGGAGGTCATCCGACGCCTCTGCCACGATCTTCCCCTGCCGCCCGACGTCAGGCTCGGCCCCGGGGACGATGCCGCCGTGGTCGCCTCGCCGGGAAGCGCGGAGGATCTCGTGCTCACCTCCGACGCGGTGCGCCTGGGCGTGCACGCCCTTCCCGACACCCCGCCGGGGGCTCTGGGCCGCAAGGCGGCGGGACGGGTGCTCAGCGACTTCGCGGCCATGGGGGCCGATCCCCGGTGGGCGCTGGTGAACCTGGTGGCCCCGCCAGACGCCGAGCTCGACGACCTGGCCCGGGTCTACCGCGGCTTCCGCGACCTCGCCGAGCCGGCGGGCATGCATCTCGTCGGCGGCGACACCGGGCAGGGCGACGTCCTGGAACTCCACGTCTTCGGCGTCGGCACCGTCCCGTCGGGACAGGCCCTGACCCGATCCGGCGGCCGGCCGGGGGACGCGCTGTTCGTGTCCGGCCACCTGGGCGGCAGCCTCGCCTCCGGCCACCACCTGACCTTCACCCCCCGGCTCGCCGAAGGCCGCTGGCTGCGGGAGGGCGGCTGGGCCACCGCCATGCTCGACCTCTCCGACGGCCTGGCCTCCGATCTGCCCCACCTCATCGAGTGCCGCCCGTTGGATGCGGAGATCGAGATCGACGCCCTTCCGATCTCCGAGGCCGCGTCCGAAGGCGATTCCCCCCTGGACGCCGCCCTGGGCGACGGAGAGGACTACGAGCTGCTCTTCGCGGTGCCTGCGTCCCGGGCGAAGAAGCTGCGCACCGAATGGCGCAAGACTTTCAACACCCCCCTCACCCGTATCGGCCGTCTCACCGAAGGCCAGGGCCGGGGATGGCTGGTGGATGTGGCGGGCCACACGTCGCCTCTGCCCCGGGGAGGATGGGTGCATTTTCGGAAGGGTGGGGTCTAGCCAGCCCAGGCATCCCGCAGCCGGCGGGCGAGGGCGGTCACCCGGCGGCGGGCGTCCTTGCGGTTCACGGCCAGGCCGATGGCCTTGGCCATTCCCACCAGCACCACCAGCCGGCGGCCCCGGGTGATCGCCGTGTAGATGAGGTTGCGCTGGAGCATCACGTAGTGCTGGGTGTGCACGGGGATGACCACGCAGGGATACTCGCTGCCCTGGCTCTTGTGGATGGTGATGGCGTAGGCGGGGGCCAGCTCGTCGAGCTCCTCGAACCCGTACGACACCTTGCGGCCGCCGAAGCTCACCCTGAGGTAGCGCTCGTCGAAGTCGATGGCCGCGACCTCGCCGATGTCGCCGTTGTAGACGTCCTTGTCGTAGTCGTTCTCGGTCTGCATCACCTTGTCGCCCACCCGGTACGCGGCCCCGAACCGCTCCACCGCCAGCCCCTGCGGATTCAGGGCCTCCTGGAGGACGACGTTCAGGTTCCGCGCCCCCAGCACCCCCCGCTGCATGGGGCTGAGCACCTGGATGTCGCGCCACGGATCCATGCGGAACCGGCGCGGGATGCGGTGGGCCACCACCTCCCGGATCCGGGCCACCGCGTCCTCCGGATCGTCGGCCGGGACGAAGAAGAAGTCCGCCGATTCCGGCCGCCCGCCCAGCTCCGGCATCTGGCCCTGGTTGATCCGGTGCGCGTTGGCCACGATCAGGCTCTCCGCCGCCTGCCGGAACACCTCGGTCAGGCGGACCACCGGCACCGTCTCCGAGGCCATGATGTCGCGCAGCACCGATCCTGGCCCCACCGACGGGAGCTGATCGGCGTCACCCACCCAGAGCAGCGCCGCCTGGGGGGGCAGGGCGCGGACCAGGCTGTGGGCGAGGGGCAGATCCACCATGCTCGTCTCGTCCACCACGAACACATCGCCCCGCAGGGGACGCTCCGGGCCGTGCTTGAACGCGCCGGTCACCGGATCCACCTCGAGCAGGCGGTGGATGGTCCGGGCCTCGCGTCCCGTGGTCTCGGCCAGGCGCTTGGCCGCCCGGCCGGTGGGGGCGCACAGGACCAGCTTCATCTTCTTGGCCTCCAGGATCGAGAGGATGGCCTTCACCAGCGTGGTCTTGCCCACGCCGGGGCCGCCGGTGACCACCATCACCTTGCTCCGGCAGGCCAGGGCCAGGGCCTCGCGCTGGGCCGGGGCCAGGGTCATCTTCATCCGCGCCTCGACCCAGGCGATGGCCGCGTCGACCCTGATGCTGGGGCAGGGATGGGGGCCCCGGGCCTGCCGGGCCAGAAGCTGGGCCAGCCCGGCCTCCGCCGCGTGCAGGGGCGAGGGGTAGACCAGGGGAACGCCCTCGATCTCCTCCTCGACCACGCGCCGGGCCTGCCGCCCGTGGTCCAGCGCCTGCTCCACGATCTCCCGCGGGATGTCGAGCACCCGCTCCGCCTCGTCGAGCAGATCCTCGCGGGGATAGGCGCAGTGGCCCTGACCGGTCAGCTCGTGCAGCACATACTCCACCCCGGCCCGGGCCCGCAGCTCGCTGGTCTTCTCGATTCCCATCCGGCTGGCGATGGCGTCGGCGGTCTTGAATCCGATCCCCTTGATGTCGCGGGCCAGGCAGTAGGGGTCGGACTGGACGGTGGGGATGGCCTGATCGCCATAGGTGCGGTAGATCCGGAAGGCCCGGGCCGTGCTCACCCCGTGGCCGAGCAGGAAGGCCATGATGGCCCGCACCTGCCGGGTCTCGTTCCAGCTCTCCTTGATCTGCCGCCGCCGCTGGGGGCCGATCCCCTCCACCGTCTCCAGCTCGGCCGAACGCTTCTCGATGACCTCGAACACCTCGCGGCCGAAGGCTTCGACCAGCTTGCCCGCGTAGACCGGGCCGATGCCGCGGATCAGGCCCGACCCCAGGTAGCGTTCGATGGCCTCGATGGAATCCGGGGGGAGGGTGCGGAGGTGCTCGGCCTTGAACTGGCGGCCGTGGTCGCGGTCCACCACCCAGTGCCCGTCCGCCTCGATCTGCTCTCCGGCCACCACGTTGGGCACCATGCCCACCACCGGCACCGCCTCCCGGTGGCCCTTCACCGCCACCTTCAGCACGCAGAAGCCGGTCTCCTCGTTGTGGAAGGTCACCCGCTCTACCGAGCCGGTGAGCCGCTCCAGACTCTGCGTTTCCGAAACCTTGTCCGCCATAGCCCCCGGACCCTAGCCGGGACGGCGCGGGTTGGCGATGTCGGAGCGGATGCGTTCCCGGGGTCGCTGCCTATGGCACTCCCGTCGACGTCTGAATCCTGGCGGATTCAGCTACGGAAGGCGGTTTCGGCTACGGACGGGCCGGACTCCAAAACCCCTCCGGCCCGAAGCCGTGGCGGGCCATGACCTCGCGCAGGTCGGCCACCGGCCAGAACTCGGCATCCGTATAGGGCAGCCATAGGCTGATGTCCGACGGGCGGTTCCGGAGCAGGTGGTCCAGGTAGCCGGGCAGGCCCCCGAAGTCGGTGGTCTTGAACCCCGCATAGAACGGGGCCAGCACCTTGCCCGCGAACGGCTCGGCCAGCTCCTCGATCCGGGTGAACGGGTAGTGAAACTCCGCGCCCAGGATGTTCACGCCCGATTCGGCCAGGGTCCGGGCATGACGCCCCCACTCGCCACAGCAATGGATGAACACCCCGCCCAAGGCGTCGGCGATTCGCCTGAGGTAGGGAATGCCGAACTCCCGGTACAGGTCGGTGGAGATCAGAGGCATGATGTCCTCGGTGAGCATTACCCCCACCGAGTCCGGCACCCAGAGGTAGGGCCAGATGTTCCCGTCCAGCCGTCCGACCGCCTTCTTCAGACCGCGCACGGTCGCGATCAGGTGGTCGGTCACCCGGTCCAGCAGGGCGTGGACCTTGTCCGGTTCGGCATACATCCCGACCATCAGCTCGTCCTGATTCACCACGAGGGCGGCTGTATTGAGGGGGCCCTGGAAGTCGATGCTCTTGAACCCAAGATCCCGGATGCCGGTGCGTCCCTGGACGGCCCGGTACAGGTCGGCCGCCCGGGTGGCGTGGGGGTTGGGGGCGGGGTCGATGGCCAGGGCCTCGTCCAGATCCCCCGCCACCGGAGGGATGAACCACTCCCCCTCGTCGGTCCGCCGCGGCGTTCCGCCCCAGCTTGTGGCCGTGGACACCGTGCCGAAGTCCGGGAACAGGGCGGGAGGAAGGTTGGCCGAACTCGTCGCCCAGGCGGAAAGGTTCCGCACCGCCCGGTCCTCCATCTCCTCGGCGGGAAGCTGACGGTAGTCGGGCTCGTGGATCTGGGTCAGAACGCAGCCCGGCCGGTCGCCGGACCAGTAGTCGTGGATGTCCATGGGGGGTCAGGGGTCAGGGGTCCGTTGGGCCGCTGGCACGCTGGGCCAGCCGGATATCGGGTGAGACAGCGGCGCCGATGTGGGCTGTGGGATGTGCGATGTGGGCCGGTCCCTCCGTGGCCCGGGCATCTTGCCCGGAGCCGAGCGAGGTCCGGTCCCGGCTGGTCCATGAACAGTGTTTCCTCCAGCCATGGTCGTTCCGGGATCCGGCCTCGCTCGGGCACGGGCCCTTCGGCAGACTCAGGACAGGACTGGAAGCAGCGTGCCACGTCGGGGACATCCTGTTGGCGAGCAGGGATCTGTGGGGGACGGCATGCATGGGTGTCTCAGAGCAGGAGTCAGGGGCTGACGACAGAGCTGGTGGGGCGGCTCCGGGCGCGGTGCCCGGTGGGACTGAGTCCCGTGTGGATGCGCAGGAACCGGGCGAGGTTTTCGGCGCTGTCCCAGCCGGTTTCGAAGGCCAGGCGTTTGACCGGCCAGTCGGTCTCGGCCAGCAGCTTGAGCACGTTCTGGAGGCGGATCCGGTCGATCTCCGCTTTGGGTGAACGGCCGATGGCCTCCTGGACCCCTCGGGTGAGGGTGGCCCGGGAAAGCGAGAGATCCCTGGCCAGCCGGTGGCAGACCACCGGGCCATGGGGGGCCTCGGCCCGGATGCGCCGTACCGCCTCGCGGATTCTCGCGTCCGGCGAGGGCACCAGATCCGTACTGGCCCGTCCATGGACGACGATGCCCTCGTCCACCAGCACCGGCGACTTCGGCACCCGATGTCCGGCGAGCAGGCGGGCCATCAGCTCGGCCGCCGCCCGCCCGACCTCCGTGAACGGGAAGGCCACGCTGCTCAGATCCACTCCGGCCGTGGTGCAGGTGAGCCCTTCGCTGTTCACTCCGATGAGGGCGACATCACCCGGAACCGCGAGGCCCGCCTGCTCGGCGGCCAGGGCCAGCATGGCCGCCCGGGGGTCGTCGGCGGCCAGAATCCCCACCGGACGCGGCAGACCGATTAGCCACTCGGTCAGGCGGCCGCGAACGGTCCGCCAGGCCCCCGCGTTCCGGAGCAGGTTGCCGATTCCGTCCAGGGCGGTCGGCCGGGGCTGGCCGCGTTCGCGCAGGCGCTCCCGGAATCCCTCGAGGCGGAGCGCGGAGTAGGCGGCGCTCTGATCGCCACAGTAGGCGAATCGCCGAAGCCCCATGTCCACCAGATGGTCGGCGGCCACCCGGCCGATCTTCCGGTTGTCCGGCCAGACCGAGGGGAAGGGAGGACGGGCCATCCCGCCGCTCAGATTGACCACCCTCACCCCCAGCCGCCGAAGCTCGTCCACCCTCTCGGGCGTGCCCGCGAAATCGAACACCCCGTCGAAGCCCGAGGCCGCCGGATCGTCGAGCACTGGCTCGAAGCCCAGGCCCAGCGGGCCATGCAGGACCCAGTTCTCACGTCGGGCCACGGTCGCGATCCCGCCCATGATCCGGCGGATTCCCAAGCCCGGCGACGCGAACAGCACCGCCACCTGGGGCCTCTGCCCTTTCATGGCCGCACCCGCTCCTGGTCAGAACGACATGTCATCCGATCATTATGCGCCAGCGCCGCGGATTCCGCAACTCCTGTCCGCGCCACCCTCCGAAACGACATCCGATCCGTCCAGAATGACATCGCCCGCCCAGACTGCGCGGGGTAGCGTGTCCCCATGCGCATTCGGAACGCCATGATGGTCGCCATGCTGTCCGCCCTGGCCGCGTCGGGCCAGGAGACCCGCTGGCATCGGCTTCATCGGCGTTGGGAGTCGCCTCCGAACCCGGCCCGGATCGAAGCCGCCACTCTGGTGGACGCTGGCGGCGCGGAAGCCTTGAGTGCGGCCGCGTTTCTGCCCGACGGCCGAATCGCCCTGGCCGGGTTCACCCTCGGCCCCGCCTTCGCCCCCCGCGGAGCACCGCCTCGGGTGGTGGGCCCCGATGGATCCCCGCCGGAGGGCCGCCGCGACGTTTGGACGGAGGGCCGGCCACCCTCTCCGGTGGCGGACGCCGAAGGTCGTCCCCTGCCTCGGCCCCCCGCCTTCGACGAACCCGAGGCCACACCGTTCGTGCTGGTGTTCGACGCCACCCTCCGCCGGCTGGAGCATGCCTGGCGCCTGCCTTGGGGATCGGGTTCCGTGGCGGCGCTGGCCGTGGACGGGGAGCACCTGCTGGTTCTGATCGAGCCGGGGCCGACGCTTGCCGCCACGCTGGGTCGAATGCCCGCCCTTTCCGGCGGGCGGATGCCCGGGGAGGGTGACCGGGTCCTGTTCCGCTTCTCCCCGGACGGGCTACCGCGATGGTGGACCGATGTGCCCGGTGGACACGTTCCCGCCCTGCGGGTCGGCCAGGACGGGACGGCATGGGTGATGGGCCGTCGGCTGGCGGCGGTGAGCCGGGAAGGACAGGTCCGGGCCGGTCCCGAGCTTCCCGGAGGATCCACGGTCCAGGCAGTGGCCCCCACCGGACGGGTTGCCTGGGGAGGCGACCGCAACACCCGCGTGCGGCGCGGTCCCTGGCGTCAGCCCTACCTGCGCCTGCTCGAGGCGGACGGCGCCCCGCTCGCCCAATACTACGAGTGGCCGGCCCCCTGGATCGGCATGCCCAACCTCAACCTGTGGGCCGACGCCTCGATCCGGGCCATGGACTGGAGCCCGGACGGCAGCCTCCTCGCCATCGCCGCCTGGTCCCATGGCGGCAATACGGTCATGGCCCGCCAGCCGCTGGACATGTTCGAGGCGGTCCCTGGCGACAGGCTCGGGTTCACCGCCTACGGATCCGGAGATCTCTCGGCCGCCCATGTGGTCCTCCTCGACACCCGCACCCACCGCGCGGTGGCCCACACCCATTGGCTGGCCTATCTGGTCAGCGCCAATCGGGTCAACTCCGTCCATATCCGCGATCTGGTCCTGGCCGGGGACGGCAGCGTGGTCATCGCAGGATCCTCGGCATCGGGGCTGATCCAGACCGGGGGCAACCTTGCCGAAGGCATGGGCGGGGCGACGCTTGACCGCTCGGGCGTGGCGGGCCCTGGCGGAGCCTATGTGGCCGTGTTCGAGCC
>PXDE01000528.1 GCA_003566475.1 PVC group bacterium
CTACGGCGCGGTGCGAAAGGCCCGGAGGGCGGCGACATGAGCGAGCCCGCCGTCCCCGCCGCCCCGCCCATGCCCTCGCCCCTCCGGCTTGTGGGCACCCTGGGGCTCATCGCCATGATCTCCGGCTTTCTCATCGTGCTCGTGGTCGAGGCCACCCGCGAGCCCATCGCCCGCAACCACCGCGTGGCCCTGGAGCGGGCGGTGTTCACCGTGCTTCCGGGCGCGGTCAGCCGGGCCAATTTCCTCCTCGATGACGACGGGCTGGTCCGGCTCGACGACGAGGACATCGCCGGGGCCAACCTGTTCGCGGGCTATGCCGCCGACGGATCGCTGGTCGGTGTGGCCCTGCCCGCCAGCGACCGCGGCTACGCCGGCGAGATCCGCATGCTCTACGGCTACGACCCCGCCCGGGAGTCCATCATCGGCTTCACCGTGCTCCAGAGCTCCGAGACGCCCGGGCTGGGCGACAAGATCGGCCACGACCCCGCCTTCCTGGCCAACTTCGAGGCGCTCTCGGTCGCGCTCAACGAGAACCGCACCGCCCTTGAACACGACATCGTCAACGTGAAGCCCGGCACGAAGGCGCATCCCTGGGAGATCGACGGCATCTCCGGGGCCACCGTCTCCTCCGCCGCCGTGGCCCGCGGCCTCCACGCCAGCGCCACCCGCTGGCTGCCGATGCTGGACCCGCACCGTGATGAACTCCAGGCAGGTGGTATGGAGGGCCAGGGACGATGAAGGCGGCCGTGATGAGGTGGGATGCGGGATCCGACTTCGCCAAGGCGCTTCGTCGGACAGGTCGTGGGATGTGGGGGGCCAATCCGCGTTCCTCCCCGACCTCTGTGGTCCGACTCCCCTCATTCGCGTCCCCTCTCACTACGCTCCCCCAGAACGTTGCCCGCCCGCGCAGACCTTTCGCCATCCCAACTCCTCCCTCTGTGAACCTCCGTAACCTCTGCGGCCTCTGTGGTTCGCTTGGTTGTGGCCGTAAGCCGAACTGGGTCCATTCGCGGTTCCCCTTCCGGAAGGCGAGGTCGCCATGACCGCCCAGCCCAAGCGCCTCGACTGGGACACCTTCACCGAAGGGCTCTGGAAGGAGAACCCGGTGTTCGTGATGATGCTCGGGCTCTGCCCGTCCATGGCCGTCAGCAACACGGCCGTCAACTCCCTGGCCATGGGCCTGGCCAGCACCTTCGTGCTGGTGGGGGCCTGCCTGCTGGTCTCGCTGCTGCGCAAGCTCATCCCCAAGCAGGTGCGCATCGCCTCCTACATCATCATCATCGCCACCTTCGTGACCATCGTGGACTACCTGATCCACGCCATCAGCCTTGACCTCTACCGGGCCCTGGGCGCGTTCATCCAGCTTATCGTGGTCAACTGCGTCATTCTGGGCCGGGCCGAGGCCCATGCCTCCAAGCACCCGCCAGTCCCGGCCGTGATCAACGCGTTCGGCATGGGGCTGGGCTTCACGGTGGCTCTGCTGGCCATCGGCTCGGTGCGCGAGATTCTGGGCTTCGGCACTCTGTTCGGGATGTCGCTGTTCGGGCCGTCGTTCCAGCCCTGGGCCGTGTTCATTCTGCCTCCGGGCGGATTCTTCGTGCTCTCGCTCTGGCTGGTGCTGTTCTCGTTCGCCCGGCGCCGCCGGACCCGGACCCTGGAGGCCGCCCATGTCAGTTGAATCCCCGGCGCTCATCTTCCTGAACGCCTTCCTCATCAACAACTTCGTGCTCGCCCTGTTCCTGGGCCTCTGCCCGTTCCTGGGGGTCTCCAACAAGCTCAAGACCGCCCTGCCCATGGGGGCCGCGGTGATCTTCGTCATGCTGGTGGCCTCGGTCTGCGCCTACGGGATCAACCTGCTCCTGGTCCGCTTCCAGATCGAGTACCTGCGCCTCATCGCCTATATCGCGGTCATCGCCTCGGCGGTGCAGCTCGTGGAGATGACGGTCAAGAAGTTCAGCCCCGCCCTGTTCCGGATGCTGGGCATCTTCCTGCCCCTCATCACCACCAACTGTGCCATCCTGGGCATGGCCCTGTTCCAGACCGCCAACGAGTACAACTTCGTCCAGAGCCTGGCCTTCAGCCTGGGAGCGGGGGCGGGGTTCACCCTGGCTCTGGTCCTCATGGCCGGCCTGCGCGAGCGGCTGGACCTGGCCGACGTGCCCGATGTGTGCATGGGGGCCGCCATCGCCATGATGCTGGCCGGACTGCTCTCCCTCGCCTTCATGGGCTTCGCGGGGCTGGGCGGATGAGCCTGACCCCCTACCTCGCCGCCGCCGGCCTCATCCTCGGCCTGCTTCTGGCCTGGGTGACCGTCCAGCAATGGGCCCGCCGCTTCGCCGCCCGCCACCCCGAGTTCGGCCCTCACCGCGAACGCGCCGGCTGCGGCCTCGCCTGCCCCTGCGATGCCGACGAGCCGTGCCCGAACGGGAGGCGGAAACCGGAAGGTGGAAACCGCATGACGGAAACCTGAAGGCTGAAACCTGAAACCTGAAGGCGGAACGCCGGGCCTCCTGAACTCTAACCTCTGACTACTGACCACTGAAACGCGAAACCTGAAGGTTGAACCCTGAACACTTCTGCCCTGATACACCCATGCACGTTGTCCCCTACAAACCACGGCTCGCCAGCAGGATGACCCAGACGTGGCACGGTGCTTCCAGCCCGTGCCCGAGCGAGGCAAGATCCCGGATCGACCGTGGTTGGCGGAAACGCTCTTCATGGACCGGTCGGGACCAAACCTCGCTCGGCTCCGGGCAAGATGCCCGGGCCACGGGGCGCCGCCTCGCGGCGGCCTCACTTCGTCAATCTTACTTCGTCAATCGTCAACCTTCGGTTTCCGCGGATCCCGCATCCCGCATCGCGTATCGCGTATCCCGGATCGTGCCACCCGTCTCACCCCTCATCCGACTGGACCCGGCGGTTCAGCGGCCTGCTCTGAACCCTGAACCCTGAACACTCCCCCCCCGAGGTACCTAATGAAAGTCACCGAATACGACATCAGCCATCCCTACCAGGCCACAGTCGAGCGCAACGAGCGGATCACCCCCGAGGACGCGGCGGAGGTGCGGCACCTCGTGCTGAGCATCCCCGACGCCACCTTCACCTACATGGAGGGGCAGAGCATCGGGGTGCTGGCCCCGCCGCCGCCCGACTTCGGCAATCCCCACCACCTCCGCCTGTACTCCATCGCCAACTCCCGCCAGGGAGAGCAGGGCGACCTGTCCGAGATCTCGATCTGCGTGCGCCGCTGCTTCTACATCGACGAGGTCAGCGGCGAGCGGCATCCCGGCGTGGCCTCGAACTACCTGTGCGACCGGCAGCCCGGCGACGCGGTGGAGATCACCGGTCCTTACGGGCGGCAGTTCATGGCCCCCAAGGATCCCACCTGCAACATTCTCATGATCGGGGTGGGCACGGGCATCGCCCCCTTCCGGGCCTTTCTCAAGCACATCTACGAGGAGCGCAAGGAGTGGAAGGGCAAGGTGCGGCTGTTCTACGGGGCCAAGACCGGCGTGGAGCTTCTGTACATGAACGACCAGAAGGACGACCTGAGCCTGTATTACGACGAGGAGACGTTCAAGGCGTTCCAGGCGCTGAGCAAGCGACCCGCCTTCGACGAGCCGCCCGCCATGGAGCAGACCCTGAAGGACAACGCGCACGAGGTGTGGGGGCTCATCCAGGATCCCAAGACGCACGTCTATGTGGCCGGGCTCTCCAGCCTCGAGGCCACCCTCGACCGCCTGCTCGCCTTCATGGTCGGCACCCCCGAGGCCTGGCAGGCCAAGAAGCAGGAGCTGATCGCGCAGCGGCGCTGGGCGACGCTCTTCTACGACTGAGCGGGCGGTGGGTTGAGCCCAGGCGGGCGCTGGGAGGTGCCGGGCGAAGCTTCGTCCGGGAGGGTGGGCTATTGTCTAGAAGGCGGCGGCGGGGTGGAGGGTTTAGGCATGGAGGGCGAGGTCGAAGCTTCGCCATAGAAGAGGGGGAGAGGGGGGCGCCCGAAACCGCCTCCCGTAGCCGCGGCCGCCCAGGCCGTGGGCGCCAGTGGGAACGCGGCCGAAACCGCGCCTGCGACGGAGATTCGCAGAGGGAGAACCGCGAATGAACGCCAATGGACGCGAATGCGGCCAGGCCGGCCGAAGCTGAGCCCCGAAGGGGCGATTCAGACCAGCCCAGGGCGAAAGCCCTGGGGCTCCGCGCGCGCAACGACGACGAGCCCTGAAGGGGCGATTCAACGGGCGCCATGGACCTCCGGCCCCATCTCGCGCCTGCTGCGGAGCTTCCCGCAAGTAGGTCGGCCATTCCTGCGTGCCGGGGCGAAGCGTCTGCGCGAAGCCTGGGCTGACCCTCTGGGAACGAGACGAGTCAGAAACCGAGAATTCCCGCCACATTCCGTCGCATCCGTGGCGCAACAACCTTCCGGATGACACCGCAAGGGTCAGGCAGGAATGCCCGACCTACACGCGCGCCACCCCGCGCCGCCACCAAGCACAGGCCCCCTAATCCCACGCCCCAAGTGCCCCGCGCTTGCATCCGCTTGCCCGGACCCGGCACACTGGGCCACACCGCATCCCCCCGTGCGCCCGCTTCGCAGATGACAGGGCCTTCGGCACCCACCTATCCACCCATCCACCCATCCATCCCCACTAGGAGCCCCCACCATGCGCGAGCCTGCCGACCGGCCCAATGTCATCCTCATCAATTGCGACGATCTCGGCTACGGCGATGTGGGGTGCTACGGGTCGGACATCAATGCCACCCCGGCGCTGGACCGGCTGGCCGCCGAGGGGATGCGGTTCACGGACTTCTACATGGCCGCGCCGGTGTGCTCCCCGTCGCGGGCGGGCATGCTCACCGGGTGCTATCCCCGGCGCATCGGCATGGACGCCTACGGGCCGGACCGGCTTCCGGTGCTGTTTCCGGGCGACGCCTGGGGGCTGCATCCGGACGAGATCACGGTGGCCCGTCTTCTCCGGGATCAGGGCTACGCCACCAAGCTGGTGGGCAAGTGGCACGTGGGCGACCAGCCCGAGTTCCTGCCCACCCGGCACGGATTCGACGCGTTCTACGGGCTGCCCTACAGCAACGACATGGGCATGCAGATCCAGTGGCCGGGCTATCCGCCGCTGCCGCTGATCGAGAACGAGACCATCCTCCAGGAGCAGCCCGACCAGGCCGGGCTCACCGAGCGGTATGTCGAGCAGAGCGTCCGGTTCATCCGCGAGCATCGGGACGAGCCGTTCTTCCTCTACCTGGCCCACATGTACGTCCATGTGCCGCTGTTCGTGCCCGAACACTTCCTGAAGAGCGCCCGCAACGGACCCTATGGGGCGGCGGTGGAATGCATCGACTGGGCGATGGCGGTGCTCGCCCATGAGCTGAGCCGCCTCGGCCTGGACCGCAACACCATCGTCATCTTCACCTCGGACAACGGCAGCAACGGCCGGGACGGGGGCAGCAACGCCCCGCTCCGGGGCCGGAAGGCCACGACCTGGGAGGGCGGGCAGCGCCTTCCCTGCATCGTGCGCTGGCCGGGCATGGTTCCGGCCGGCACCACCTGCTCGGAGCTGACCACGGCCATGGATTTCCTGCCCACGCTGGTGAATCTGGCAGACGGGCAGGTTCCCGACGACCGCATCCTCGATGGGCGCGATGTGGGGGCGCTGTGGAGGGGCGAATCCGGAGCCCGTTCGCCGCACGAGGCCTTCTTCTACTACCGGCGCGACGAGCTGGAGGCGGTGCGCGACGCGGAGTGGAAGCTGCACCTGACCACCGGCGAGCTGTACAACCTCCGTCAGGATATCGGCGAGACCACGGACGTGGCCGCGGCGAATCCGGAGGTGGTGGCCCGGCTCCAGGGCCTGGCCGACGGGGCCCGGGAGGATCTGGGAGACCATCGCACCGGAGCCGAAGGGGCCAACTGTCGGCCTTGTGGCGTGGTGGCCGACCCCCGGCCGCTCACCGAGTACCGCGAGGACCACCCCTACATCGTGGCCATGTACGACACCGGCGGCATCCCCCGGCCCCGTGCCGAACAGGTGGCCAGCCCGGGGCCGAGCTTCAGGCGGCCGGTGATCGGGCCGAGGAGAGGGGATTAGGGATTGGGGATCCGACTTCGCGAAGACGCTTCGTCGGACAAGTCTGGGGATTGTTGGGAGTGGTCAGTCGCCGCCACTGAATCCTAGGTTCATCCGGATGAGGGGTGAGACGGCTGGCGTGGTGTGGGATGTGCGATGTGGGATGTGGGCCGGTCCCCCCGTGGCCCGGGCTTCTAGCCCGGAGCCGGCGCGAGGTTCGGTGCCGGGCTGACCATGATCAGCGAAACCGCCAGGCCATGGTCGTCTCGGGAACTGCTCTCGCTCAGGCACGGGCTGGAAGCGCCGTGCCACGTCTGCGGCGTCCCGTGGCCCGGGCTTCTAGCCCGGAGCCGGAGCGAGGTTCGGTGCCGGGCTGACCATGATCAGCGAAACCGCCAGGCCATGGTCGTCTCGGGAACTGCTCTCGCTCTGGGCACGGGCTGGAAGCACCGTGCCACGTCAGGCCCGCCGCCGCGAAGCGGCGGTTCTCCAATCCCGCCCGCGCAGCCCCTACCGGTCCTCCCAGGGCATGATCTTCTGGCCCGATCCCCTTGGGTTGTTGAGGATGTACCGGATCGTCCGCTCGTACTCCACCTCGTCACGAACGATCCGGTCATGGAACTCCTCCTGCCACAGCGGGCCCGAGCACCCCAGCCCATGGTTGATCCGGTTGGCGGTGAACGACTTCCATCCGTGGACCACCCTCTCCAGTTCCCACCCGGCCATGGTGCGGACCAGGGCATGGACATGGTTGGGCATCACCGCGGACTCGCCGAGCTGGTATCGACACCCATCGAACCGGCGGAGGCTGTCTTCGACTTCCGCCCGGACGGGTTCTCGACGGAGGACGCAGGAACCATGTCCGGCCTCCAGATAGCGTTCCATCGTCCGGAAATAGGCGCGGTCATGATCAAGGGCCGCGTCGTCGGATCCCTCGGACGCGGCCAGGGCCACCCGGAGTTGCTCGAGGTGGCGCAGGTGGTGTTCCGGAAGGGCGTCAGCCAGCCGGAAGGTCACGAAGTAGGTCGCCCCGTCCTGCCGCCAGTGGGGCAGGTTGCGCCGGTAGATCCGAACCGGCTTCCGGGGATCGAAGGGCTGGAAGTCAATGGGCATGGGACCGCCGAAGGGAACGACAGGCGCAGTCTAGCCTGGCATGGGATTGTGCGGCCAGACGGGAAACGTGACCTGGCTGGAAGCGCCGTGCCACGTCTGCGGCCCCCCGTGGCCCGAGCTTCCAGCCCGGAGCCGGTGCGAGGGGAGGCCATGGACCGTGCCCGGAGAAGAGCTTCGCGCGGTTCGGGCTCGGAGCCATGGCCCGCTCTCGCTCAGGGCACGGGCTGGAAGCACCGTGCCACGCCGACGGTCCCCCCGTGGCCCGGGCTTCCAGCCCGGAGCCTGCGCGAGGGGAGACCATGGACCGTGCCCGGAGAAGAGCTTCGCTCGGTTCGGGCTCGGAGCCATGGCCCGGTCTCGCTCTGGGCACGGGCTGGAAGCGCCGTGCCACGTCAGGCCCGCCGCCGCGAAGCGGCGGTTCCCCAATCCCCCATCCCCAATCCCCAATCCCCAATCCCGCGCCCCCTACCGCTCCCCGTACGGATCCGCGGCATCCCGGAGGCCGTCGCCGAGGAAGTTGAAGCTGAGCACGGTGAGGATAAGGAGGAACACCGGGAGCAGCAGCCAGGGGTAGCTGCCGACGACCTTCATGTTCATGCAGTCCTGGAGCATCACCCCCCAGCTCACCACCGGCGGGCGCAGGCCGAGGCCGAGGAAGCTGAGGGCGGTCTCGCCGAGGATCATGCCGGGCACAGACAGGGTGAGGCTGACGATGATGTGGCTGGCGAAGCCGGGCAGGAGGTGGCGGAAGATGATCCGCCCGTGCCCCGCCCCCAGCAGGCGGGCGGCCACCGCGTAGTCCTCCTCGCGCAGGGCCAGGAGCTTGCCCCGGACCACCCGGGCCAGCCCGGTCCAGCTCAGCAGGCTGAGGACCACGGTGATGCCGAAATAGACGCGCAGGGGCGACCAGTCGCGGGGCAGGGCGGCGGCCAGGGCCAGCCAGAGGGGAAGGTGCGGAAAGGCCCCCACGATCTCGATGGTCCGCTGGATCAGGGTGTCCACCTTGCCGCCTAGGTAGCCGCTGATCCCGCCGATGATGAGCCCCAGCACGAAGGTGGCCGCGATGCCGACCAGGCCCACCGAGAGGGAGATCCGCGATCCCCGGACGATCCGGCTGAACACGTCGCGGCCATAGCGGTCGGCCCCGAACAGATGGAAGGTGGCCAGGTCCGGATCAAGACCGGGGGCGAGCCGGTCGTGGTCCACGCCGAGGATCCGGCGGCTGCCGGGGATCAGGCCCCACAGCTTGTAGGGCTCGCCCCGCACCCAAAGCCCGAGCGGGACCACCTGTTCCGGATCGGCCCGGTAGATCTGGTCGAAGGTCACGGGATCGACGTGACGCACGACCGCCGGGACGTGGAGCCCGTGGCGGCGGCTGAACCGGGGGGCCTGGGGCGGGCAGAAGGAGCGGTCGAGGTTATAGGCCTCGGTGGGGTAGGGGGCGACCACCTCCGCGAACAGGGCCATCAGGTAGATCACCCCCAGCAGGTTCAGGGAGACCACGGCCAGCCGGTGGCGGGCGAAGCGGCGGCGGATGAGCTGCCAGTGGGAGAGGGATTTTGGATTTTGGATTTTGGATTGTGGATTTCTGATCTCGGAGGTCATCGGGCGCCTCCCTGGAAGCGGATGCGGGGGTCGACCCAGAGGAGGAGGAGGTCGCTGACGAGGACGCCGAACACGCCGAGCAGGCTGAGCACGGTGAGCATGGAGCCGGCCAGGAACAGGTCCTCGGCCAGGAGGGCCTCGAGCATGAGAGGGCCCACGGTGGGCAGGCTGAGCACCACCTCGACGATCATCCCGCCGGACACGAGGGCGGGGAAGATGCCGCCGATGCCGGAGATGAACGGATTGAGGGCGAGGCGCACGGGGTACTTCAGGAGCAGGCGGACGGGCCGCATGCCCTTGGCCAGGGCGGTGGTCACGTAGGGCTTGCGGATCTCGTCGAGCAGGTTGGCCCGCATCACCCGCATCATCCCGGCCACCCCGGTGGCCCCCATCACCACGATGGGGATCCAGATGCGCTGGAGGAGGTCGAGCACCTTGCCGGCCGTCCATTCCGCCTGGGCCCCGTACTCGGGGGAGAACAGGCCGGAGATCTCGATGCCGAACCACCGCTGGCTGGCGAACATCAGGAGCAGGGCGAGGATGAAGGGCGGCACGCACATCCCGATGAAGCCGAGGAAGGTGAGCAGGTAGTCGCCGAAGGAGTACTGGCGCACGGCGGAGTAGATGCCCAGCGGCACCGCCACCGCCCAGGTGAAGAGGATGGTGCCCAGGGAGATGAGGAAGGTGAGGAGGATGCGGTCGCCCACGATCTGGTTCACCGGCCGGTAGTCGGCCATGGACCGGCCCAGGTTCCCCTGCAGGAGTCCGGCCTGGCCGGGGTCGCCCCGCAGGAAGGGGAACGAGGGGGAGGGGCGGAGGCTGGCGAACCAGGGCAGCCCCAGCCAGCGGGCGTAGCGCACGGCCAGGGAGTCGTCGAGGTGGAACATCTCCCGGATGGCCTCGATCTCCCGCAGGTTGATGGCCTCGCCGGCCGCCTCCATCTCCATGATCTTGTAGTCGAGAAAATCCCCCTCCGGAAGCTGGATGACGGTGAAGATGACGAGGCTGATCACGGCCAGGGTCGGCACCATGATGAGCAGCCGACGGGCCACGAAGGGCCGGCGCACGGCGAGCAGGACGAGCAGGCCGGCCAGGCCGATGCCCAGGGCGAGGCGGATCCACCGGGCGGCGCGGGCCCGCACAGGGACGGCTTCGACCCGGGTCGCTCTGACCTCCGGGGCGGGGGTGACCCGGACGATGGCGTCGCGGATCTGGCGGCGCGTGCCTGCGGAGTCGGCGGGGGCGGTGTCGAACCACAGCTCCTGGACGGTGTTGCCGGGGGAGATGAAGTCGAAGGTGAAGGCCGCCACCTCGGGCACGTTGCGGAGCCGGGGGTTCAGGGCCACGTACATGGGCGGCATGGTGCACACGCTGACGTTCCAGAGATGCTCGGCGAAGATGTCCTGGATCCGGTCGTAGAGCGCCTTCTGGGCATCGCGGTCGCCGGTAATCCGGATCTCGTCGTAGATGGCCATGGCCTCTCGCAGGGGATGGTCGGGCGGGGGCTCGATGACGCCGAGGGGAAGATCCTGGCCGTCGAGCTGTCCCTGCATGCCGCCCTGGGCGTACCAGCGGGCGAACCCGAGGGCGAAATTCGACTCCGGCCCGCTGGGCAGATGGGTGCGGGGGTCGATGAGGGGCTCGTGCTCGTTGTCGCCGGGGAACATGGCGAAGTCGTGGAGCAGCCCGCCCTTCTCGGTGTAGTAGAGGCGCATGTCCATCACCCGCAGCACCGCGCGCACCCCGACCCGGCTCCAGTGCCGGACCACAAACTCCATGGGCGGCCAGGGCCGGAACACGTTCAGGAAGAAGACCATGCGGGTGCCGTCGGGGAAGGTGCGGTAGCCCTCGGCGTCGCGCTCGGTGAGGCCGATCTGGTCGAGCAGGCGGTTGGCCTCGTCCGGGTCGTAGGCGGTCCAGGCCGAGAACGCGGGGGGGTGGTAGAAGAAGGACTCCGGGCCCGGCGCGACCTGGGCGGGACGGGTCAGGCCGTGGTAGTGGCCCTGGACGATCTCCTCGCGGTCGATGGCCAGGGAGAGGGCGCGCCGGAACCGGGCGTCGTTGAGCAGGGCGTGCTTGTGCCGGGCCTCGCGCTCCTGGGCGGGGCGGCCGGGGAACTCGGTCCTCCGGTTCAGGTTGGGGTGGATGGTCTCGAAGGTGCGGTCGGCCCGGTACCAGTGCAGCACGCGCAGGCGCCCCTGCCGGGCGCTGTCCATGACCATCGAGTAGTCCTCGCCCGCCGCCATGCCCGTGGCCGCCGAGAACTGCCCGGCCGCCCGGGCCGTGTCCTCCATCTGCCGCGAGACCTGCACGAAATGGATCCGGTCCAGGTAGGGGAGCTGGTTGCCCGCCTCGTCCACCGCCCAGTAGTAGGGGTTGCGGATCGCGTCGTGGGGCGGGCTCGCCCGGTAGGTGCGGTAGATCCAGGGCCAGATCCGCGGGTGCTCGGGGTTGGTGACGTCCTTGAGCGCCCAGTAGAACGAGGTGGCGCGGGGAAGCTGACGGGCGGCCAGGGCGGCCGCGATGCGCTCGGGGTCGCCGATCTCGGGATGGTAGGGCCGCAGGTAGTGGGCCGGGGATCCCGTGATCTCCAGGCCCCGGGCCGAGGCGATCAGCGGTAGAAACAGTCCGTGCGGCCGGGGGAAGACGAACCGCACCGCGTAGGGGTCGAGATCGAGTTCCGGCGGAGGCGCTTCGGCGGGGATCGGGGGGCGGATGTCTCCTTCATGGAAGCTCGCGGACAGCACCGTCCGGGGGCCGTCCGGGGTGTCGATCTCGCGAAGGCGGCCGGGCGAGGTCCCGAGATAGCCGCGCACCCATCGGGTGGTTCCGTCCGGCCGAATCTTCCGGGCCTCGACCCACCCCGAGTCTCCGAGAATTACCAGGAGCTCGGGAACCCGGCCATAGAGCAGCTCAGAGCTGGCCTCGTGCGACCACCAGAACAGGATGTCCTCGGCGGTGAAGGGATGGCCGTCGGACCAGCGCATGCCTTCGCGGAGGTGGAAGGTGAAGGTCCGGTAGTCGGGCTCGCCATCAGGACCCGTCGAGATCTCCCAGGCCCGGGCGACATGGGGGACGATCGGGAACCCCTCGGGGGAATACCGGACCAGGCCGCTGGCCGAAAGCCGGTGACCAAGCTCCAGCAGGCTCGCACCATGGATGCGGGTGCCGTCATAGCTCCCAATGCCGTCCGGTCCCCGCAGCACCAGGGGCTGGGCGCCCACCCGTTCCGCGATCGGCGGAAGGGGCCGGCTTCGGGCCGCCTCGGCCGTCACCGGTCCGATGTCCCCGGCTTCAACGGCCGCCACCAGCCGTTCCGTGAAGGCATCCTCGGATTCCCCGTCCTGTCGGACGAGGGGGGCCAGGACCGGCGCTTCGCCCTTCGGCCACCAGTCCGCCGATTGCCCTTCGGCGTAGTCCACCTCGACCTGACTTCGGGCGGGGGCCTCGGGACGGAGTGGCGTCTGACGGGAGGCCTCGATCCGCGCCACCAGCTCGGGGTCGTGAACCGGGGGCGGACGGTCCAGGTCCGGCTCCAGGATCCGGGCCGTGACCAGGATGGCCGCCACGAAACCACCTAGCACCAGCAGGAACCGCAGCGGGGAGGGCAGGGCGGGGTGCGAAAAGGTCATGGGGTGTCCACGTTGGCACGGATGCGTCTTGAGGGCAACCGGGCGGCGATGCCGAAGAGACCGGGTTCGGTGTCCTCGATGCCTCGGCCTTGAGGAATGCCGCCCGCCTCGGGTAGGGTGCGCGGACGTTGACCTTTGGCCATAGGAGCGGTGGATGCTGCGAAGCGCGATTCTGGGGTGGGACGAGGCGGTGCGGGGGGTGTTCGGCGAGGGGCGGCTGGAGCGAATCGCCGCCCTCACCGACCTGGGGCCGGTGGGGGTGCTCCGGGAGACCCTCGACGACCACCACGACGCCCTGGCCGAGGTCGAGGTGCTCTTCGGAACCTGGCAGATCCCGGCGCTCTCGCCGGAGGATCTGGACCGCATGCCCCGGCTCCGGGCCCTGTTCTACGCGGCCAGCAGCGTGCAGCGGTTCGCCCGGCCCCTGCTGGCGCGCGGGGTGGAGATCTACAGCGGGTACCGGGCCAACGGCCGCTGCGTGGCCGAGATGACCCTGGGCCAGATCCTCCTCGCCGCCAAGGGCTGGTTCCAGAACGCCCGCGACGCACGGCTGGGGAAGGAGCCCTGGCACGAAGCCTTCCGGGGACCGGGCCTGTTCGACCTGCCGGTGGCCATCCTGGGCGCGGGGGCGGCGGGACGGGCGGTGATCGATCTCCTCCGGCCCTTCCGCTGCTCCCTTCTGGTGTTCGATCCCTTCCTGACCGAGGCCGACGCGGCCGCGCTGGGTGTCACCAGGGTCTCCCTGGCCGACGCCTTCGCCCGGGGCCGGGTGGTGTCCAACCATCTGGCCGACAAGCCGGAGACCCGGGGGCTGCTGGACGGCCCCCGGTTCGCCGACCTGCCCGAGAAGGCCACATTCATGAACACGGGCCGGCCCGGGACGGTGAACCACGAGGACCTGGCCGAGGTGTTCGCGGCCCGGCCCGACCTCACCGCCCTTCTGGACGTGGTCGAGACGGTGGCGCCGGAGACCCGGGCCCGGCTCGACGCCCTGCCCAACGTATGGATCACCACCCATATCGCGGGCACCATCGGCCGCGAGCGCCTGGCCCTGGGCGACGAGGCCATCCGCCAGTTCGAGATCTGGCAGGGGGGCGGTGTCCCCGAGGGACGGGTGACCGAGGCCATGCTGGCCACCATGGCCTGAAAGTCCGTGGCGAGGGGTCAGGCCTTACCCCTTTCCATCCGCCCCCCCTTGCCCGCCTGAACCGAGGAACAGGTGCGGGATGGCAGGGGGTAAGGCCCGATCCCATCGCCCGTCCGCGGCCAGACCCAACGGAGAGGCCGTGCGGAGATTCGGCGAATCGCGCTTTTCCGCTTGCGGGAACGGGTGGAGTTGCGATAAGAATCGCGGTTTGCCCGTGCTCCCGGAGGGTGAGCGCGGCATTAGGGTATTGCACGGCGGAGCGCGTTTCCCTATGCTCTCCGCTCTTTTCATCCGAACGGAAGTCCGACCATGCCTACGATCAACCAGCTTGTCCGCAAAGGGCGGACGGTGCCCAGGCGCAAGAGCAAGTCGCCCGCGCTGGCGAACTGCCCGCAGCGCCGGGGCGTCTGTCTCCTGGTCAAGACCCAGACCCCCAAGAAGCCGAACTCGGCGCTGCGGAAGGTGGCCCGGGTGCGCCTGACCAACGGCTACGAGGTCTCCGCCTACATTCCCGGCGAGGGCCACAACCTGCAGGAGCACAGCATGGTGCTGGTCCGGGGCGGCCGCGTGAAGGATCTGCCCGGCGTCCGCTATCACATCGTCCGGGGCACCCTGGACTCGCTGGGGGTGGACAAGCGGGAGCGGGGCCGCTCCAAGTATGGGGCCAAGAAGAAGAAGAAGGGAGGCAAGTAGACCGCCATGTCCAGACGCCGCCGCGCCCGCAAACGTCCCGACTTCCGGGATCCCCGCTACAACAGCCCGCTGGTCTATCGCATGATGGTCAGCGTGATGGAGCGGGGCAAGAAGTCCACCGCCGAGCAGATCGTCTACGGCGCCCTGGAGGATCTCCGCGAGAAGTCCCAGAACGGGAACGAGCTGGAGGTGTTCCAGCGCGCCCTCGACAACGTCAAGCCCCGCCTCGAGGTGAAGTCCCGCCGGGTGGGCGGCGCCACCTACCAGGTGCCCATGGAGGTCTCGTCCGACCGCCAGGTCTCGCTGGCCCTGCGCTGGATCATCCAGTTCGCCCGGGGCCGCAAGGGCGTGCCCATGCGCCAGGCCCTGGCCGCCGAGATCTTCGACGCCTTTCAGAACCAGGGCAACGCGGTGAAGCGTCGCGACGACACCCACCGCATGGCCCAGGCCAACCGGGCCTTCGCCCACTACCGCTGGTAGCGATCCTCCGGACCCCCGACCCATGCCCGCCCCGATGACCATGAACCCGCCGGCCTCCAACTCCGCCCCCCAGGGCGTGCCCGGCGCCGAACGGATGCGGCGCATCCGCAACATCGGCATCATGGCCCATATCGACGCGGGCAAGACCACCACCACCGAGCGCATGCTCTACTACTCGGGCCGGGTCCACCGGATCGGCGAGGTGGACGAGGGGTCGGCCACCATGGACTGGATGGACCAGGAGCGGGAGCGGGGGATCACCATCACCTCCGCCGCCACCACCTGCGCCTGGCGCGACAGCATGATCAACATCATCGACACGCCGGGCCACGTGGACTTCACGGTGGAGGTCGAGCGCTCCCTGCGGGTGCTGGACGGGGCGGGGGGGGTGTTCTGCGGGGTGGCCGGGGGGCAGCCCCAGTCGGAGACGGTGTGGCGCCAGGCCCGCCGCTACAAGGTGCCCGGGCTGGCCTACGTCAACAAGATGGACCGCCGGGGCGCGGATTTCGCGGCCGCCGTGGCCTCGATCCGGGACCGGCTGAAGATCAACGCGGTTCCGGTGCAGCTTCCCGTCGGCGCCGAGGACAGGTTCGAGGGCGCGGTGGACCTGGTCGCCATGGAGGGGGTGACCTTCCAGACCGACGATCTGGGCGCGGCGCCGGTGCGCGGGGAGATCCCGGCCGGCCTGCGCGCGGAGGCCGAGGCGGCCCGTCACCACCTGGTGGAGGCGGTGGCCGAGCTCGACGAGACCCTGTTCGAGACCTATCTGGAGAACTCGGACGTCGGCGCGGACGCGCTGCGGGCGGCCATCCGCCGGGCCACCGTCAAAGGCGCCCTGGTGCCGGTGCTGTGCGGAACCTCCCTGCGCAACAAGGGCGTGCAGCCCCTGCTCGACGCGGTGGTGGACTATCTGCCCTCGCCCCTCGAAGTGCCCCCGGTGAGGGGGTTCCATCCCCGGACCGAGGCCGAGGAGACCCGCGCCGCCGACGAGAGCGCCCCCCTCTGCGCCCTCGCCTTCAAGGTGGCCGTGGACACCTTCCTCGGCAAGATGACGTTTGTCCGCGTGTACTCCGGCGCCCTGAAAAAGGGCGTCGCGGTGTTTAATCCCCGGACCGGCAAGCGCGAGCGGCCCCTGCGCATCGTCCGCCTCCACGCCAACCAGCGGGAGGAGGCCGACACCATCCGGTGCGGCGACATCGGGGCCCTGGTCGGACTCAAGGAGGCCACCACCGGCGACACCCTGTGCGCGGAAGGCCACCCGGTGGCCCTCGAGCGCATGGAGTTCCCGGAGCCGGTGATCTCCATGGCCATCGAGCCCCGCTCCACCGCCGACCGCGACCGCCTGGCCGAGGTGCTGGACCTGCTCCAGCAGGAGGATCCCACGTTCCGGGTGACCCTGAACGAGGAGACCGGCCAGACCATCGTCAGCGGCATGGGCGAGCTCCATCTGGAGATCCTCAAGGACCGCATGCTTCGGGAGTTCAAGGTCCAGGCCAACGCGGGACGGCCCATGGTGGCCTACCACGAGACGGTGACCGAGACCGCCCGGGCCCGGCATGTGTTCGACCGCGAGTTCGGCGGCAAGAAGCAGTTCGCCGACATCGAGGTCGAGGTGGCGCCGCTGGCCCGGGGCGAGGGCAACCGGGTGGGCATCGCGGTCTCGCCCGAGGTGCTGCCCAAGGCGTTCCGCGCCGCCGTGACCGACGGCCTGCGCGACGGCCTGGCCACCGGGGCCCTCGGCCATTTCCCCATGATGGACGTGCGGGTGACGGTGACCGGGGCTTCCGCCCATCCGGCCGAATCGACCGACGTGGCCTTCCGCTCGGCGGCGGTGCTGGCCCTGCGCGAGGCCCTGGCCCAGGCCGGCCCGGTGCTCCTGGAGCCCATCATGGCCCTCGACGTGGTGACCCCCGAGGCGTGCCTGGGCGACGTGCTGGGCGATCTCAACAGCCGCCGGGGCCAGGTGAAGAACATGAAGGCCCGCGGGGACGAGCAGGAGATCGACGCGGACGTCCCCCTGGCCGAGCTGTTCGGCTACGCGACCCGGCTGCGCTCCCTGAGCAAGGGCCGGGCCGCCTGCACCCTCACCCCCTCCACCTTCCACCCGGTCCCCGAGACCGAGGCGAACCAGATTCTTAGCCGGTAGCAGGAACACACATCATGAGCGAACAACGGATCCGAATCAAACTGCGGGGGTACGACCACCGCGTGCTGGACCAGTCGGCCACGGACATCGTGGAGACGGCCAAGCGGACGGGGGCCCGGGTGGCGGGTCCCATCCCTCTGCCCACGCAGACCGACAAGATCAGCGTCAACCGGGGACCGCACGGGGACAAGAAGTCCATGGAGCAGTTCGAGACGCGGACCCACAAGCGGCTGCTGGACATCATTCAACCCACGGGCCGGACGGTGGATGAGCTGAAGAAGCTCAACCTGCCGGCCGGGGTGGACATCACCATCAAGATCTGAGGACGGCCATGATCGGGTTGATCGGAAGGAAACTGGGCATGACCCGCGTGTTCGACGCGGAGGGGCGGCAGATCCCGGTGACGGTGATCGGGGCCGGCCCCTGCACGGTCGTGCAGCGCAAGACGGCGGATCGCGACGGCTACGACGCGGTGCAGCTCGGCTTCGAGGAGCAGAAGGCGTCGCGGGTGGCCAAGGCCGAGGCCGGCCACAGCCGGAAGGCGGGGGAGAAGGTGTTCAAGGTGCTCCGCGAGTTCCGCCTGGACGAGGGCGAGACCGCCGAGGCCGGGACGGAGCTCACGGTGGCCCAGTTCGAGGGGGTCCGCCATCTCGACGTCACCGCGACCTCCAAGGGCCGGGGCTTCCAGGGCGTGATGAAGCGCCACGGCCACCGGGGCGGGCCGGCCACCCACGGGTCGGGCTGGCACCGGCGTCCGGGGTCGATCGGCCAGCGCACCTGGCCCTCGCGGGTGTTCAAGGGCATGAAGATGCCCGGCCAGCACGGGAACCGGCAGGTGACCACCCAGAACCTGGAGGTGGTGCAGGTGCGGCCCGAGGATTCGGTGATTCTGGTGCGCGGCGCGGTGCCCGGCCCCACGGGCGGCCTGGTGCTGGTGCGGCGCAGCCTCAAGAAAGGAGCCGTGGCGTGAGCACATTGCCGATTCATGACCGGTCCGGGGCCAAGGTCTCGGAGTACACCCTCGACGAGGCCCTGCTGGCGGACAAGGGCGACCCCCTCGTCCACGCCGAGGTGGTGGCCCACCAGGCCCGGGCGCGGGGCGGCAACGCCTCGACCAAGACCCGGGGCGAGGTGGCGGGGAGCAACCGCAAGCCCTGGCGGCAGAAGGGGACGGGCCGGGCCCGGTCCGGCGAGCGGACCAGCCCCATCTGGCGCGGGGGGGGGATCATCTTCGGACCCCGTCCGCGCGACTACGGCTACAAGCTGCCCAAGCAGGCGGCCCGTCTGGCCTTCCGCAAGGCGTTCAGCGACCGGGTCCGGGAGGGCGCGGTGCGGGTGGTCGAGAGCCTGGCCCCCGACGAGCCCAGGACCAAGGTGTTCGCGGCGCTGGTGGAGGCGGTGCGTCCCGGCCCGGGGCCCGTGCTCTGCGTGGTGGCCGCCTTCGACGACGCCCTGAAGCGGGCCTCCCGCAACCTTCCGAAGGTGGCGGTGGTGCCGGCGGCGCAGGTCAGCACCTTCGATCTCGTGAAGTACCGGAACGTGGTGGTGGCCCAGGACGCCCTGCCCATCCTGGAGACCCGCCTGGGCCGGCGGGGGAGGAGCCCCTCGTGAGCAAGCATCCGTCCACCATCGTCCACCGCCTGCTGGTCACCGAGAAGGGAACCCTGCTCAAGGAGCGGGAGAACCAGTTCCTGTTCCAGGTCGACCGGGGCGCCAACAAGCTCGAGGTGAAGCAGGCCGTCGAGCAGTTGTTCAAGGTGAAGGTCACCGGGGTGAACCTGATGACCCGCAAAGGCAAGAAGAAGCGCGAGCGGAGTCCGAACTACGGACGGACCTCCGACTGGAAGCGGGCGGTGGTGACGCTGGCCCCGGGCCACACCATCGACCTGACCTGAGGATCGACCCATGGGCATTAAGAACTACCGAGCACTGACCCCGAGCCTGCGGACCACCCAGGGTTCGGACTTCGACAGCGTGACCAAGGACCGCCCGGAGCGGAGCCTGATCAAGCCCCTGAAGTCCAAGGCCGGCCGCAACCATCATGGCCGCATCACCGTCCGGCACCGGGGCGGGGGGCACAAGCGCAAGTACCGGGTGATCGACTTCCGGCGGGACAAGCACGGGGTGCCGGCCAAGGTGGCGGCGATCGAGTACGACCCGAACCGGTCGGCCCGGATCGCCCTGCTGTTCTACCGGGACGGCGAGAAGCGCTACATTCTGGCCCCCGACCAGCTCAAGGTGGGGGACCGGGTGGAGTCGGGGCCGGACGCGGAGGCCCGGGTGGGCAACGCCCTGCCTCTGGCGCGGATTCCGCTGGGCCTGCCCGTGCACAATCTGGAGCTGCAGCCGGGCCGCGGCGGACGCCTGGTCCGGGGCGCGGGCGGCGGGGCCCAGATCATGTCCCGCGAGGGCGGCTACGCCCAGATCCGCCTGCCATCGGGCGAGATCCGGCTGATCCGCTCCGACTGCTACGCCACGGTGGGCCAGGTCGGCAACTCCGAGCACCAGGCCCGGAGCCTGGGCAAGGCCGGGCGCAAGCGCTGGCAGGGCATCCGGCCCACCGTGCGGGGCGTGGCCATGAACCCGGTGGACCATCCCATGGGCGGCGGCGAGGGCCGGGCCTCGGGCGGCCATCCCGAGTCGCCGTGGGGCTGGCAGACCAAGGGCCACCGCACCCGCAGCCGGAAGAACGCATCCAACCGCTTTATCGTGAAGAGAAGGAGCAAGTAAGGCATGGCACGCTCGCTGAAGAAGGGCCCCTTCGTGGACGACAGCCTCTACCGGAAGGTGGAGGCCATGAACGCCTCGGGATCGAAGCGCCCGATCAAGACCTGGTCGCGGCGGTCGATGATTCTCCCGGAATTCGTGGGCCACACGTTTTCCGTGCATAACGGCAAGACCTTCGTCTCCGTGTTCGTGACCGAGAACATGGTGGGGCACCGGCTGGGCGAGTTCGCCCCGACCCGGACCTTCCGCCGTCACGGCGCGACCACGGACCGGACGGTGACGCTGAAGTAGGGACGGAGGCGGCGGTCGCCGCCAGGAGCGGATGGGCATGGCGTTCTCGCGCGGGCTGGCGGCCGGGACGGCCATCATCGGGCTGCTGGTGGCGGCGGGCCTGGCCACCCGGTACCTGGAGCCGGGGGAGGGGCGCGGCCCCGCGCCGGCGGCGCGGGACGGGTCGGAGGCCGAGACCATCCGGCGGCTCCGCCTGGAGCTGGAGGAGGCGCGGCTGGTGGCCCGGACGCTGGCCGAGGAGAATGCGGCCCTGCGAAGGGCGGCGGGGGGCGGACCGGGGCCTGGACCGGGCTGGGTGCCCACGGTGCCGGCCCGGACGCCGGGGCCGGCCCCGGAGAGGCCGGCGGCGCCGGTCGAGCTGAGCGTGGTGGATGTGAACGAGGACCTCGACACCGTGGTCCTGGATGGCGGACAGGACCGGGGGCTGGCCCCCGGGATGGAATTCGATGTGATCCGCGGCGGCCGGGTGGTCGCCCGGGTGAAGGCGGAGGAAGTCCGCGGCTCCCTGACCGGAGCCCGGATGGTGGTGGAACTCGTGGCCGACGGGTACCCGCAGGTCGGGGACCGGGCGCGGCGGCGGGCCGATAACGACTAGACAGGTGAAGACGATGGATGTGCAGGCAGTGACAAAGTATGTGCGGCTCTCGCCGACCAAGGCCCGCGATCTCGCCCGCGAGATCCAGGGCAAGCCGGTGTCGGAGGCGCTGCGGATCACCGAGTTCAACAAGCGCAAGGCCGCGGTGCATCTGGGGCAGACCCTGAAGTCCGCCCTCGCCAACGCGGAGAACAACCTCGACCTCTCGGTGGACGACCTCATCGTGAAGACCGCGGTGGTGGACGCGGGCCCGACCTTCGGACGGTTCTGGGCCCGGTCGAAAGGCATGGCCTCGCCGATCATCCGGCGGACCAGCCATATCAAGATTGTGTTGACGGACGGGAAATAATCCGGACAATAGCCCGCTTTTCCCCAGCTAAGGAGCAACGGTTTTGGGCCAGAAAGTAAACCCCAACGGATTCCGGGTCGGCGTGAGCAAGCAGTGGCGCAGCCGCTGGTTCGCCGGCCGCGACCAGGAATTCGGCGACATGCTGCACGAGGATCTCCGGATCCGGACGATGATCAGGCGGCGCCTCCGGGACGCGGCGGTGCCCGAGATCATCATCGAACGCCATGGCAATCTGGCCAGGGTCACCCTGTTCACCGCCCGTCCGGGCATCGTCATCGGGCGCAAGGGGGCGGACATCGAACGGCTGCGGGCGGATCTGGGCCAGGCCACCGGGCGCGACATCTACGTCGAGCTCAAGGAGATCAAGGAGCCGGACACCGACGCCCAGCTCGTGGCCGAGAACGTGGCCATGCAGCTCGAGCGCCGGATCTCGTTCCGCCGGGCCCTCAAGCGGGCGGTCCAGCTCGCCCTCGACCTCGGGGTGCAGGGCATCCGCATCCAGGTCAGCGGGCGGCTCAACGGGGCCGAGCTCTCGCGCACGGAATGGTACAAGGAGGGCAAGGTGCCCCTCCACACCCTGACCGCGCCGGTCCAGTACGGGTTCGCCGAGGCCCGCACCACGGCGGGCCGGATCGGGGTGAAGGTCTGGATCTGCAAGAAGGAGGGCCAGTCGGCCAGCCGGGAGGTGAACCATGCCACTCATGCCTAAACGCGTGAAGCACCGGATGGTGCAGCGCGGGAGCCGGGCCGGCCTCGCCCACACCGGGAACGAGGTCTCCTTCGGAGCCTTCGGCCTGCAGTCGCTGGGCCGGGCCTGGGTGACCAACGTCCAGATCGAGGCCTGCCGGGTGGCCATCAACCGCCACCTCAAGCGCAAGGGCAAGGTCTGGATCCGGATCTTCCCCGACAAGCCGGTCACCGCCAAGCCCCTGGAGGTCCGCATGGGCAAGGGGAAGGGCAACATCGAGGACTGGGTGGCCGTGGTCAAGCCCGGGCGCATGCTGTTCGAGGTGGACGGGGTGCCCGAGAGCCTGGCCCGCGAGGCCCTCCGCCTGGCCGCCACCAAACTCCCCATCCGCACCCGGTTCGTGAGCCGGCAGGCCGCCTGAGCGCCCCGGAGACCCGCCGATGAAGATCGAAGATGTGAAGAAACTCAGCGACGAGGAGGTGGCCCAGGCCGTCCTGGACACCCGTCAGGAGCTGTTCAACCTGCGGCTCCAGCAGTCGACCGGCCAGCTCGAGAACCCGGCCCGGCTGCGGACCCTGCGCCACGACGTGGCCCGCCTGCTGACTGTGCAACATGAACGGGCGACCGCCCAGCCAAGGACTTCGTCATGACGGAAGCGGCACGAGGCATGCGCAAGACCCGGGAAGGCCGGGTGGTGAGCGCGGCCATGGACAAGACCATCGTGGTGGCGGTGGAGCGGAAGGTCCCCCACCCCCTGTACGGCAAGCGGGTGGCCCGCCGGACCAAGCTCTACGCCCACGACGAGGACAACACCGCCCGCGTCGGCGACCGGGTGCGGATCGTGGAGTCGCGCCCCCTCAGCCGCACCAAGCGCTGGCGGCTGGTCGAGGTGATCGAACGCGCCGAGCCCGTCGGCTGAGGAGTCCCGAACCATGATCGCAGTGGAAACCAGTCTCAACGTGGCCGACAACACCGGGGCCCGGCGGGTGCAGTGCATCCGGATCCTCGGCCACCGCCGGCAGTTCGCCCATCTCGGCGACGTGATCCGGGTCACCGTGAAGGAGGCCCAGCCCAACGGCATGGTCAAGAAGGGCGAGATCCACCGGGCCCTCATCGTGCGCACCCACCATCCGGTGAAGCGTCCGGACGGGTCGGAAATCCGGTTCGACTCCAACGCGGTGGTCATCATCGACGACCAGGGCAACCCCCGGGGCAGCCGCATCTTCGGACCGGTGGCCCGGGAGCTGCGCGAGCGCAATTTCATGAAGGTGATCTCCCTGGCCCCGGAGGTGCTGTGATGGCGGCGGCGCGGACCAAGATCCATCTCCGCCGGGGCGACCAGGTGGAGGTCATCCGGGGCGCCCACCGCGGGGCCTCGGGCAAGGTGCTGCACGTGGACCGGGCGGCCGGACGGGCCACCGTGGAGGGCGTGAACCTCGTCAAGAAGCATATCAAACGGAACCAGGACCAGCCCCAGGGCGCCATCGTCGACCGCGAGGCCGGCCTGGCCATCTCCAATCTCCGGGTCAGGGAGCGGGCGGGCGGCCGCCGCAAGGACAAGTCATGAGCCTCAGGACGACCTATCAGGAAACCATTCTTCCCCAGCTCCGTCAGGAGGGGGCGTACCCCAACGTGATGCAGGTCCCGCGGGTGCTGAAAGTGGTGGTGAACTCCGGATTCAAGGGCACGGTCGACCACGACACGGTGACCGCCGTGCGCGACGCCCTGGCCCAGATCACGGGGCAGCGGCCGGTAATCACCCGGGCCACCAAGAGCATCTCGAACTTCCGGCTCCGCGAGCATATGCCCATCGGGGTGAAGGTGACCCTGCGCGGGGCCCGGATGTACGACTTCCTGGAGCGGCTGATCCACACCACCCTTCCGCGCATCCGCGACTTCCGGGGCGTGTCCCCGCGCGGGTTCGACGGGCGGGGGAACTACAGCATGGGGCTCCGGGACCAGACGGTTTTCCCCGAACTCGACCCGGCCCGGCAGAAGACGACGTTCGGAATGGACATTTGCATTGTCACCAGCGCGGGCACCGACGCCGAGGCCCGTACGCTGCTGGACAAGCTGGGCATGCCCTTCGCACGCCCGGCGGGAACGTAACAGGAGAGAACAGGTGGCCCGTAAGGCATTGGTGCTGAAGGCGCAGAGACGCCCCAAATTCGCGGTCCGGCAGGTGAACCGCTGCAATCGCTGCGGACGCCCCCGGGCGTTCATCCGCAAGTACCGGCTCTGCCGGATCTGCTTCCGGGAGCTGGCCTCCGAGGGCCAGATCCCCGGCGTGGTCAAGTCGAGCTGGTGACCGGACGGCGAAGGAGATATCGCAGACATGAGCATGAGTGATCCCATCGCCGACATGCTGACCCGGATCCGCAACGCGGCCCGGGCCGGCCTGCCATCGGTCCGCATTCCCCAGTCCCGGCTCAAGGCCGAGATCGCCCGCATCCTCCGGCGCGAGGGCTACCTCACCGGCATGGAGGTCGAGCCCAACGACGGCAAGCCGATGCTGCGGCTCGACCTCAAGTACGGGCCCGACCGCCAGCCGGTGATCCAGGGCCTGCGCCGGGTCAGCCGGCCCGGCCTGCGGCAGTACCGGCCCAGCCCCAGCCTTCCCAAGGTCCTCAACGGCCTCGGGGTGGCCATCATCAGCACCTCCCAGGGGGTGCTCACCGACCGGGAGGCCCGTCACCGCAAGATCGGTGGCGAGGTGCTCTGTCACATCTGGTAACCGATTTCCGAGGAACGTCCGTCATGTCACGAATTGGAGTGTTGCCGGTGCCCGTGCCCAGCGGGATCACCGTGGAGATCGCCCCCGGGCGGATCCAGGCCAGCAAGGGGAACGAGAAACTCAGCGTGGCCGTGCCCCCGGTGCTGAGCGTGGAGCACAAGGACGGCCAGGTGCGGGTGTCCCGCGCCGCCGAGACCGCCCAGGCCCGGGCCCACCATGGCACCGTGCGGAGCCTCATCGAGAACATGTTCGAGGGGCTCGACAAGGGCTTCCGCAGGGAGCTCGAGATTCAGGGCGTGGGCTTCCGGGCCCAGGTCCAGGGCCAGAAGCTCACCATGAACATCGGGTTCTCCCATCCCATCGAATACACCATCCCCGACGGGGTGACGGTGACCGCGCCCGACGCCACCCACCTGGTGGTGACGGGAACGGACAAGCAGCAGGTCGGCCTGGTGGCCGCCCGGATCCGGGAGTACTACCCGGCCGAGCCCTACAAGGGCAAGGGCATCCGGTACCAGGGCGAGCAGGTCCGGCGCAAGGCCGGCAAGGCGGTGTCGTAACATGAGAGTCAAGACCAGTCAGGAACGGCGCATCCGGCGCCATCGCCGGGCGCGTCGGCGGATGCAGGGCACCCCCGAGCGCCCCCGCCTCGCCGTGTTCACCTCGGGCCGGCATGTCTACGCCCAGGTCATCGACGATCGGCATGGACGGACCCTGGCCTCGGCCTCGAGCTGCGAGAAGGGCTTCGAGCGCCCGGCCGGCGCCCGGGGCCTCGAGGTGGCCGCCACGGTGGGCCGCCTGGCCGCCGAACGGGCCCGCGCGGCGGGCCTGGACAAGGTGGTGTTCGACCGCGGGGGCCTCACCTACGTGGGCCGGGTCAAGGCCCTGGCCGAAGCCGCCCGCGAGGCCGGACTGAACTTTTAACGGAGCAAGCGCGTGAGCCAGAAACGAATGGAACGAAGGTCGGACCGGGGCGGGGACCGTCCCGCCTCCGAGTACGAGGAGCGGGTGGTGTTCGTCAACCGCTGCGCCAAGGTGGTGAAGGGCGGACGCCGGTTCAGCTTCAGCGCCCTCATCGTGGCGGGCAACCGCAACGGCAAGGTCGGCTACGGCATCGGCAAGGCCAACGAGGTGGCCGATGCCATCCGCAAGGGGACCGAGGCGGCCCGGCGCAACGTGATGCCGGTGACCCTCTACCAGCACACCATCCCCCACGAGATCCAGGCCCGGCACAGCGGGGCCCAGGTGCTGCTGCGCCCGGCCTCGGACGGGACCGGGGTGATCGCGGGCGGGGCCTGCCGGGCCGTGCTCGAGCTGGCCGGGGTGCGCAACGTGCTGGCCAAGTCCCTGGGCAGCAACAACGCCAACAACGTCACCCTGGCCACGGTCAAGGCCCTCGAGGGCCTGCGCTCGCGCGACGAGACCCTGGCCCTGCGCGGCATTTCGGTAGGAGAGAGCTAGTCATGGATCTGCACAACCTCCACGGGGCGCCCCGCCAGCGGCGCAAGCGGGTGGGCCGCGGCCACCGGTCCGGCATGGGCAAGACCTCCACCCGCGGCCACAAGGGCCAGATGGCCCGGGCCGGGGCCAGCCACAAGCCGCTGTTCGAGGGCGGTCAGATGCCCCTCGTCCGCCGCATCCCCAAGCGCGGCTTCACCAGCAATTTCGGAACCGAGTACGTCACCGTCAACCTGCCCGCCCTGGCCCGGTTCGAGGAGGGCGCGGAGGTCACCCCGGACCGCCTGCGCGCCGCCCGGCTGGCCCGGGGGCCCAAGGGCACCCGGGTGAAGATCCTCGGCCGCGGGGAGATCGACCGCAAGCTCACCGTCCGCGCCCATGCCTTCAGCGCCTCGGCGCGGGCCAAGATCGAGGCGGCCGGCGGAACCTGCGACGTGATTTCCTGAACCCCCGCCCGGGAGGGTAGCCGGTGCTTTCCGCCTTCACCAACTCCTTCAAGATCCCCGAGCTCCGCACGCGGATCCTGTTCACCTTCGGCCTCATCTTCGTGTGCCGGATCCTGGCCGCCGTCCCCACCCCGGGGGTGAACGCGGCCGTGCTCCAGGCCGAGATCGCCCGCATCCAGGCCACCGCCGGGGGGAGCATCCTCGGGTTCTTCAACCTGTTCAGCGGAGGGGCCCTGGAGACCTTCGCGGTGGGGTCGCTGGGCATCATGCCCTACATCAGCGCGTCCATCATCATCCAGATCATGACCGCCGTGGTGCCCACCCTCGAGAAGCTCGCCCGCGAGGGCGACGCCGGCCGCCAGAAGATCACCCAGTACACCCGGTACCTCACCATCCTCATCTGCGTGGTCCAGGGCTACATGCTGGCCCTGGGGCTGGAGAACCCCGGCGGCCTCGGCATCCAGGCCGAGCTGGTCGACCATCCCGGGCTGCCCTTCCGGATCATGACCGTGTTCTCCATCACCACCGCCTCCATGATCCTCATGTGGCTGGGCGAGCAGATGACCGAGCGCGGCATCGGCAACGGGATCTCCCTCATCATCACCATCAGCATCGTGAGCGGGCTGCCCGGGGCCACCCAGGCCCTCTACCAGATGTTCCGGCCGCCGGTGGCCGGCGGGTCCGCCGAGTACAACCTGTTCCACGGCATCGGGCTGGCCGTGTTCATCCTGCTCGTCATCGCGGGCACCGTGGCCATCACCCAGGCCCAGCGCAAGGTGCCCGTGCAGTACGCCAAGCGGGTGATGGGCCGCAAGGTCTACGGCGGCCAGAGCACCTACATGCCCCTCAAGGTCAACTACGCCGGGGTGATGCCCATCATCTTCGCCCAGGCCATCCTCATGTTCCCGGCCATGATCCTCCAGAACCTGCCCTGGAACGTGGGCTGGCTGCGGGGGCTCATCGCCCACATGCAGCCCGGGACCACCGTCTACACCACGATCTACTCGGCCATGATCCTGTTCTTCTCCTACTTCTGGGTGGCCACCCAGTTCAACCCCATCCAGATCGCCGACGACCTCAAGAAGTACGGGGGATACATCCCGGGCATCCGGCCCGGCCAGCCCACCGCCCAGTTCCTCGACGACGCCATGACCAAGATCACCCTGGCCGGGGCGGTGTTCCTCACCGTGATCGCCGTCCTGCCCATGATCATGGCCCAGCGCTTCGGCATCCCCTTCATCGTGGCCCAGTTCTTCGGGGGCACCAGCCTGCTCATCATCGTGGGGGTGATGCTCGACACCATGCGGCAGGTGGAGTCCTACCTGCTCATGCGCAACTACGAGGGCTTCCTGCGCCGGGGCAAGGTCCGGGGCCGGCGGTAGCCGCGGGCCGGCCATGGAGATCCTCATTCTGCTCGGGGCCCCGGGGTCGGGCAAGGGCACGGCCGCCGGGTTCATCGCCGGGCAGGGAGGGTTCACCCACATCTCGACCGGCGACATGTTCCGCGAGGCCATCCGCCGCCGCACCGCGGCGGGCAGGGAGGCCGACCGCCACATGGGCGGCGGCGACCTCGTGCCCGACGACATGGTCATGGCCATGATCCGCGAGCGCCTGAGCTGGGATCCCCCCCGCACCCGCTACGTGTTCGACGGGTTCCCCCGCACCGTGCCCCAGGCGGCCCTGCTCGACCGCCACCTCGGGAAGGAGTCCGGACGCATTCTGGCCGTCATCCTCCTGGACGTGCCCTCCGAGGTGCTGGCCGTGCGGCTGACCGGCCGCCGGGTCTGCCCGGCCTGCGGGGCCATCTTCCACACCGCCAACCGGCCGCCCCGGCAGGAGGGCGTCTGCGACGCCTGCGGAGGTTCCCTGATCCGCCGCGATGACGACCACGAGACCACCATCCGGCGGCGCCTCGACGTCTACCGCCAGCGCACCGAAGGCCTGGTCGAGTACTACGAGACCCGCCACCTGCTCCGCCGGATCGACGCCTCCGGCCCTCCGGCCGACGTCCACCGCGACCTGGCCCGCCACCTCGATCTCCCCGGGGAGGCCGCGCCGTGCTGATCAACCTCAAGACGCCCGACGAGCTCGAGGCCATGCGGCGCAGCGCCCGGGTGGCCGCCGAGGTGCTCGACGCGGTCATGGACGCCGTGCGTCCGGGCATCACCACCCGGGATCTGGACGAGCTGGCCGCCGCCCTCATCGCCGAACGGGGCGCCCGGAGCGCCTTTTTCGGCTACCGCGGCTATCCCGGGAACACCTGCGTGTCGGTCAACGAGCAGGTGGTGCACGGCATTCCGGGCGACCGGGTGATCCGGCCGGGGGACCTGGTGAGCGTGGACGTGGGGGTGGTGTTCGAGGGCTTCATCGGGGACAACGCCCGCACCGTGATCCTGGACCCGGTGCGCCCGGAGCTGGCCCGGCTGCTCGAGGCCTCGGAAGCGGCCCTCGAGGCCGGGATGGCCAGGGCGGTGGCCGGCAACCGGCTCTCCGACATCTCCCACGCCATCCAGAAGACCGCCGAGGCGGCCGGGTTCTCGGTGGTCCGCGACTACGTGGGCCACGGGGTGGGGCGGACCATGCACGAGGAGCCGCAGATCCCCAACTACGGGCCCCCGGGCCGGGGACCGGTCCTCCGGCCCGGCATGACCCTGGCCCTGGAGCCCATGATCAACCTCGGCCGCCCCGAGACCGAGGCCCTCAGCGACGGGTGGACGGTGCTCACCCGGGACCGCAAGCCGTCGGTCCATGTGGAGCACACGGTGGCGGTGGGGAAGGACGGCCCGGAGGTGCTGACATGGCGGCCGAAAAAAAAGAGATGATCCTGCTGGACGCGGAGATCGTCTCTGTGCTAGCCTGCTCGGCTTTCCGCGCAAGATTGGAGAACCACCACGGGTTCGTGGCCATCACGGGCGGCGGGGCGCCCCCGGGCGGCCCGCTGGGGCCCGGGGACCGGGTGCGGGTGGCCTTCTCCCCGTACGACATGTCCACGGGCCGGATCGAGGACGTTTTGGAGAGAACATCATGAAAGTACGCAGTTCGGTTCGACGCATGTGCGAACGATGCAAGATCATCCGCCGCAAGGGGGTGGTGCGGGTCATCTGCACCAATCCGCGGCACAAACAGAGGCAGGGCTGATCCTATGCCACGAGTGCTTGGCATCAACATTCCCGGTCGCAAGCGCACGGTCATCGCGCTGCGCTACATCTACGGCATCGGCCCCGCGCTGGCCGAGCGGATCTGCGAGGAGGCCGGGCTCGACCCCGACAAGAAGGCCGACGATCTCACCGACGCCGAGATCACCGGGATCGCCCAGCTTCTTCAGCGCGACTACCGGACCGAGGGCGACCTTCGCCGCGAGGTCACCCAGAACATCCGCCGTCTGGTGGCCATCAACTGCTACCGGGGCTCCCGGCACCGCCGGGGCCTCCCCTGCCGCGGCCAGCGGACCAAGACCAACTCCCGCACCCGCAAGGGGCCGCGGCGCACCGTGGGCGCCGTGCGCGACAAGGCGGCCCGACAGGCCCTGAAGTCCTAACCCCCAGCGAGATCCGGACATGGCAGACCAGGACAACCCCACCCCCGAAGAGACGACCGCCGAGGCGTCCACCGAGGCCACCGCCAAGGATGCGGCCAAGGACGTGGCCAAGCCCACCGCCAAGGCTGCGGCCAAGGCCGCACCCGCGGACACCGCCCCGGATGCGGACGAGGACGACGACGAGGCGGCGGAGGAATCCTCCCAGCCCACCGCCGCCGATCTGCTCGCCCCCGACGAGGCGGGCGACGATACGCCCCGACGCCGCATCAAGGGCAAGTTCATCCCCCGGGGGGTGGTGCACATCACCGCCACCTTCAACAACACCCAGGTCGCGGTGAGCGATCCCCAGGGCAACGTCATCTCCTGGAGCTCGGCCGGCCGGGCCGGATTCAAGGGCTCCCGCAAGAGCACCGCCTTTGCCGCCAGCAGCGTGGCCAGCCAGGCCGCCAAGGCCGCCCTCGCCTACGGCATGCAGGAGGTCGAGGTCCGGGTCCAGGGCCCGGGCGCCGGCCGCGAGTCCGCCATCCGGGCCGTTCAGGCCGCCGGGCTCAACGTCACCTCCATCCGGGACACCACCCCCGTCCCCCACAACGGATGCCGGCCGCGCAAGCGCCGCCGCGTCTGATCCCCCCTTCCCCCCCCCACCTCTTCCGCGAGCACAGCCAGGGAGCGCGAACATGACCACACGACTGGGCCGATTCGAAATGCCGAAGCGCATCGTCAAGGACGAGAGCGTCTCCACCGACACCTATGGGAAATACGTGGCCGAGCCCCTCGAGCAGGGATACGGCCAGACCATCGGCAACTCCCTGCGGCGGGTGCTGCTGTCCTCCATCGAGGGCGCCTCCATCTCGGCCGTGCGCATCGAGGGCGCCCTCCACGAGTTCACCACCCTCCCCGGCGTGGTCGAGGACGTCACCGACATCATCCTCAACCTCAAGAAGGTGCTCCTCCGCTCCTACTCCCGGGAGCCCCGCTGGATCAAGCTCTCGGCCAAGGGGCCGGGCGCCGTCACCGCCGGCGACATTCAGACCGACCAGTCCATCGAGGTGATCAACCCCGACCACCACATCGCCACCCTCGACCAGGACGGCAAGCTCCAGGCCGAGTTCGAGGTCCGCATCGGCCGGGGCTTCGTCCCCGCCGAGTTCAACAAGTCCGAGGACCATGAGATCGGGGTGATCCCCATCGACTGCCTCTACTCCCCGGTGCAGCGGGTGGCCTACTCGGTGGGCGAGACCCGGGTGGGGCGGCGCACCGACTACGACCAGCTCGGCCTCGAGATCTGGACCGACGGCCGGGTCGGCCCCGACGACGCCCTCACCATGTCCAGCGCCATCCTCCGCCACCACCTCGACGTCTTCGTCAACTACGACCGCGACCTCGTCGAGTTCGAGGAGACCGAGAAGGCGGTCGACGAGGAGCGCGAGCGGCTCAAGACCGTGCTCGCCATGAGCGTCAACGAGATCGAGCTCAGCGTGCGGGCCGCCAACTGCCTCAACAACGCCAACATCACCACCGTGGGCGAGCTGGCCCAGAAGACCGAGGCCGAGATGCTCAAGTACCGCAACTTCGGCAAGAAGTCGCTCAACGAGATCAAGGACAAGCTCACCGACCTCGGCCTGCACCTGGGCATGGAGCTCGACCCCGAGCTCCTGGCCGCCGCCAAGCTGGCCGCCGCCGCCGAAGCCTCCGAATAGGCCGTCTCCGGAAAGGATCCCCGCCATGCGCCATCGCCACAAGACCATCAAGCTCGGGCGGACCACCGCCCACCGGGAGGCCATGCTGGCCAGCCTGGTGTCCAGCCTCATCCTCCGGGACCGGGTGACCACCACCCTGGCCAAGGCCAAGGCCGCCCGCAGCATCGCCGAGAAGGCGGTCACCCTGGCCAAGAAGGCCGGGCAGACCGACGATGCGTCGGCCCGGCTCCATTACCGGCGGCTGGCCATCCGCCGCCTCCGCGACGAGAAGGCGGTTCGTCGGCTGTTCGAACAGGTCGGCCCCGCCGCCGCCGACCGGGCCGGCGGCTACACCCGCATCATCAAGCTCGGCAAGCGGATGAGCGACAGCTCCGAGATGGTCATCCTCGAGTGGGTCGACGCCCCCGTCGCCGCCCCCGAGGCCGAAGCCGCCGCCACCTGACCGCCCCCTTCACCCGTCCAGACCTTGGACGAAACTGTCCAGACCTTGGACGAAACCGTCCAGAGGTTGGATATGCTCCGGTGCCGCCACCTTCCGGCCGGGGGGCTGCGTTCCCCCAACCGTGTTCGCGGCCGCATCGCGGACGGCGGCGATTCCGTCCGTCCGATCGGAGCCGGGGCGGCCCGAGGGGTCGCGTTCCCTTAGCCCAGCCCAACGGGCTGGGTCCATCGGGCAGAAAACACATCCGGCCTGAAGGGCCGGGTTACGGGCCGTCCCATGTCCTGCGACAGGCGCGAGATGGACGATGCGCGAAATCCGCCGGGAGGCCATCGCATGAGGCCCTGCTGCCCCCCCGGCCCCCATCCCGGCTGCTCATTCGGACTGACGATCGTCAGTCCAAATGAACATGGTCGCCGGGCAACCCCGGCCTACCGCTCCAGCCCGATCTCGATCACCATCACCCCGTATCCCTCGGGCACCCGGCGGAGGGTATGGGGGAACAGGCGGGCCAGCTCGGCGGGCATGGGCGCCTCGGCGTCGGGGGCGGGCATCGCCGGCACCTCGACCTGCATGATCTGGGCCGCGTCGCGGAAGTCGATCCTCGTTCCCCTCACCCCCACCGTCAGCCGCAGGGCCGCCCGGGGCAGACCGTCGAACGGCACCACCATGACCTGCCCGGGCCGCAGCGTCTGGGGAAAGGCCTCCCGGCCCCGCACCGTGAACACCGGCTCCTCGGCCTCCCGCACCCGGTACTGCGCGGGATCCAGCGGCGCCCGCCCGTCCGCCGGCACCCCGTTGAACCGCCCCACCTCCCAGACCGCGTCCGGCCCCCCGCCCGGAGCCGCCGAGGCCACGGCCCACGCCAGAACCGCCGCCGCCATGGCCTGTCCCTTCATGCCGATCCGCCTCCCGACGCCTCCGCGTCTCTGCTCAAAAGAAAAAACCGTA
>PXDE01000071.1 GCA_003566475.1 PVC group bacterium
ATAGGGAAGGGTCTCGACCACAGGGCAGCAGCCCCCCTCATCCTGCGCCGCAACATCGATGCAAAACAGGGAGGGGGTTCCGGCGTACTCCAGGGGAGTGCGCTTCCATGCTCCCGGAGGGCCTCTATCCACGATACGCCCGTCTTCCCAGTAGGCAGCCAGGTCGGCCACAGATGGTACTTGGACGGCATGACTGCCAAAGTCAATGGTACCGGTTCCGATAGTCTCGGCCCAGGCCCTGTAGTCCGGAGCCAGCGGCCTCCCAGTCGCCCGCTCCAGCCTGTCGTGATCCGCTGGATCCTGGATGACCAGGTGCTTCCGATAGATCTCCGGAGGGAGGTACCCCAGGAGGTCCATCACGAACTGGCACTGCTCGCCTGCCGACTTGGGCGCCTTCTGTCTTGTCAGAGGATCCCCCAAAGTAGGGGCTTAGGGGACAGGAAGATCTACGCACCTGGTTGACCCCCGAACATGACCAAGGCGAGGATCGGCCTCCCGTGCAACCAACACGAAGGAGGACCGATGCCCCGCCTCAGCCAGGAGGAGACTGTGAGCATTCGAGTGCTTGATGGCAAGGAGATGGAGCGCCGGAAGATCGCCCGGGCTCTGGGCGTGAGCGAAGGCGCCGTGCGGTACCATCTGCGGAAGGCGGCCGAAGGCCGGTCCGGGGAGGACGGCCGGCGCGGCAAGGAGACGGCGTCAGTCCCGTGGATCACCCAGCATCTCCCCAAGCAGGTCGTCTTCGGAAGTGACAGGCCGGACCGGCCCTCCGACCCGGGCTGGACGACGGCTCCGGAGCGTTGAGGTCTGCGCGAGATTCCGGCGGTAGTACTCCTCCATGGCCGCCCGGATCACCGCAGAGGTCGGTTGCCCGGAACGCTTCGCGTATTCCGCATAGGATCTATGAACGGCCTCATCCACATTGATGGTGATGGTCTTCATACATGAAAACCTACATTCCCCTGCTCCTGGGCGCCAAGAATCTGGGATCGGGCTCTCCTCGCGCATGACCCGGCATGGGGCCGCAGTGGCCGCGTGAAGGCTCCCCAAGGAATGCGGCGCCACGCCGGCCGCCCCGTGGAAGCGGATTCCTTCCGCTTCCCCCGGTCCAAGGCCTGGACGGTTTCGTCCAAGGTCTGGACGGCTGAACCCGACGAGAACCGCGCCTGGGGAGGGCCTGTCCCCATCCAGGAGGGTCTGTCCCTATCGGACGGGGAGAACCACGGATGGACACGGATGGACACGGCTGGGGAGGAGGTCCGGCCGGAAAGGCCTGTCCCTCTCCCGGAAGACCTGGCCCTATCCGGGAGGGTCTGTCCCTTTGGGCTCCTCCGTTCCGGCCCCTTCACTCGGCGCGCTCCTCCATCGGCGGCAGGCTTGCTCCCCGCATGCCGACGGGGTAGGTTTTCGCCGTAACGACGTGGAGCGCAGCCGATGAAGTTTCGAATTCTCCTTGAACCAGATGAGGATGGGGTTCTCGTCGCCACGGTTCCCTCGCTGCCGGGGTGCGTCTCCCAGGGGTCTACCCGTGACGAGGCCCTGCACAACGTGCGCGAGGCCATCGAGGGGTATGTGGAGAGCCTCCGGGAGCGTGATGAGCCGATCCCCCCGCCTATCCGCGAGGAAGTGGTGGATGTCGCCCTGTGAGCGTGCTCCCTCGGGTTTCCGGGCGCCAGGCCGTCGCCGTGGACGATTTCGTGCGGCTGCTACGCGGCTAGGCTCTCCTTGCGCATGGGCCCGGACATGGGGCCGTAGAGGCACCGCCAAGGAATGCGGAGCCACGCCGACCGCCCCGTAGAAGCGGATTCCTTCCGCTTCCCCCGGTCCAAGCCCTGGACGGTTTCGTCCAAGGTCTGGACGGCTGACCCCGACGAGAATCACGCCCGGGAGGGTCTGTCCCTAACGGACGGGGAGAACCACGCATGGACACGGATGGGGGAGGGGTTCAGGCCAGGGAGGCCTGTCGCTTTCGCGGAAGACCTGTCCCCAGTGGGTAGGGTCTGTCCCTATCCGGAAGGGTCTGTCCCTCTGGGCTCCGTGAGGGCTGCGTCTGACCGGCTCGTCAAGTTGAGCGAGTCGGACGCAACCCCGTTGGGGTAGGTCGTTGGGGGGGGCGAGGGACCCAGGGTAGCGGCAGGGCCGCAACCCTGGGCTGGCGGATGGAACCCCGTCGGGGTTCGGAGCCGGAACCTCCATCCGTTCCACGGTCCTGGCAATCGCTCACCACGTATCCCCCTCCCCTCCCCATTCGCGTACATTGGCGTCCATGTCTTCATCCCGCCTTGGGGGTGATTCGCGGTTCCACCCTCTTCCCCCCTCTGTGAACCTCCGTAACCTCTGCGGCCTCTGTGGTTCGTTTGGTTGTGGCCCTTCAGCCGGGAGGGTCTGTCCCTATCCGAAGAGACCTGTCCCTAGTTTCGTGTCCATTCGTGTGCATTCGTGGTTACTCTGGCCCTTCTTCAAAGGGGCATTGACCCGGGGGCGAAGGCGGATTACAAACGGGGGCCTAACCACATGTTGTGGCCTGGAGAGGTCCGGGGCCCAAGGTGTGGGGGTGGTGACACGTAATTCTCAGCGGGGCAATGGGATGGACTGGCTGGACGGGTGTCGATTCGGGCGTAGCGAGGGAGGCGGGTCATGAGGCTCGAGGTGGAACTGGTGAACCGATACCGGACGCCGCGCAGCGTCAATGGCCTGCTCTATACCCCGACGGACTCGGCGGCCACGGTGCGAGAAACCCGCCGCTATATCCTGGAGGCCCGGGCCGACGCCCCCGCCCTCGAAGCCTTTGCCCGCAAGGTCCTGCAGGATCCGGTGAGCGAGGATCTGCATGTGGGCCCCTCCCCCGCCCTCGACGGCTGGGACTTCCTGGTGGATATCCGCCTGAAGCCCGGCCTCCTGGACCTGGAGAAGGAGTATGTGTTAAAGGCCGCCCGCGATCTCCGCGAGGCCGGGGTGGCCCTGGAGTCGGTGACCCCGGTGCGCCGCATCTACGTGAGCGGCGCCGGGGCCAGCCTCCCGCCGGAACGCCTGACCCGCGACGTGGTGAACCCGGCCATTCAGCACGGGGAGGTGGTGTCGGCATGACCGCCAGAACCGCCGATTTCGACACGATCCCGGTGCGCGACCTGACTCCGGAGGATCTGACCGGGCTGAGCGAGCGCATGAAGCTGTCGCTCTCCGGCGAGGACATGCTGGCCATCCAGGCCCAGTTCCGGGATCTGGCCCGCGACCCCACGGACGTGGAGCTGGAGGTGATCGCCCAGACCTGGAGCGAGCACTGCAAGCACCGGATCTTCAACGCCGACATCCGCCACCAGGGCCCCCGGGGCGCGGAGCGGGTGGACAGCCTGTTCAAGACCTTCGTGCGCGGGGTGACCGAGCCCATCATGGAGGCCCGTCCGGACTTCGTGCTGAGCGCGTTCCACGACAACGCGGGTTTCATCCGCCTCGACGACGACACGGCGATCTGTCTGAAGCTGGAGACCCACAACCACCCCTCGGCGATCGAGCCCTACGCGGGGGCCAACACCGGGCTGGGCGGGGTGATCCGCGACATCCTCGGCGCGGGCAAGGGCGCGCGGCCGGTGGCCTCGCTGGACGTGTTCTGCTTCGGCCGCCCGGACACCCCGCCCGAGCAGGTGACCGGGGATCTCATCCATCCGCTGGGCGTGTTCCGGGGCGTGGTCCGGGGCGTGCGCGACTACGGCAACCGCATGGGCATCCCCACCGTGGGCGGAGCCATCCAGTTCGCCGACGGCTATCTGCACAACCCGCTGGTGTTCTGCGGAACGGCCGGGACCATCCCCATCGCCGACATCCCCAAGAAGGTGGAGCCGGGCATGCTGGTGGTGGCGGTGGGCGGTCGCACCGGGCGCGACGGGCTGCACGGAGCGACCTTCTCCTCGGCCGCCCTCGACACGGACAGCCACGAGGAGGACAAGGGCGCGGTCCAGATCGGCAATCCCATCGAGGAGAAGAAGGTCACGGATATGGTCCTCCAGGCCCGGGCGGAGGGGCTGATCGGGTTCATCACCGACTGCGGGGCGGGCGGGTTCTCGAGCGCGGCCGGGGAGATGCTCTCGGAGCTGGGCGGGGAGATCCAGCTCGAGAACTGCCCGCTCAAGGAGCCCGGCCTGCGGAGCTGGGAGATCTTCCTGAGCGAGAGCCAGGAGCGGATGGTGCTGGCCATCCGCCACGAGCACTGGAACCGCGTCCGCGAGCTGGCCCGCATCTACGAGACCGAGGCCACGGTGATCGGCCGGGCCACCGGCGACGGCCGGCTCCGGGTGGTGCATCACGGCCAGGTGGTGTGCGACCTCGACGGCGGGTTCCTGCACGAGGCCCCCCGCAAACGCCTGACCTCGACCTACCGCCCGGCCAGGGCCGCCCCGGTGGCCCTGCCGGACGCGGGCGAGGCCCCGGCCCTGCTGCGGGCCCTGCTCGCCGACGTCAACCTGTGCTCCCGCGAGCCGGTGATCCGCGAGTACGACCACGAGGTGCAGGGCAACACCGTGAACAAGCCGTTGGCCGGTCCGGACGGGCGGTGTCCCCAGGACGGGGCGGTGATCCGGGTGGACGGCACGGGCCGCTTCATGGCCCTCGGCGTGTCGCTGCTGCCGTCGTTCGGCGAGCGCGACGCCTACCGCATGGGTCTGTCCACCGTGGACGAGGCGGTGCGTCAGGTGGTGGCGGCCGGGGCGGATCCGGACCAGGTGGCCCTGCTCGACAACTTCTGCGCGGGCGACCCGACCCAGCCCGACGAGCTGGGCAAGCTGGTGGAGACGGCGCGGGGCATGGCCGAGGCGGCCCGGGCCTACGGGACTCCGTTCATCTCCGGCAAGGACTCCTTCTACAACTGCTACGACACCGAGCAGGGCACGGTGAATATCCCGCTCACCCTGCTGGTGAGCGCCCTGGCCCGGATCGACGACCCGGCCTGGATCACCCCCGCCTCCCTGCGCGGCCCCGGAAACCTGCTGGTGATGCTGGGCGCCACGGCGGCGGAGCTGGGCGGCAGCGCCCTGGCCCGGCATCTGGGCCAGAACGCGGGCACGGTGCCCACACTCGACCCGCCGACGGTGCGCGAAGCCTACCGCCGGTTCCACCAGGCGGTGCGCCAGGGGCTGGTGCAGTCGGCCCACGATCTGTCCGAAGGCGGGCTGGCCGTGGCCGCCGCCGAGGCCGGGTTCTCGCTGCGGGCGGGGGTCGAGATCGACCTCGACGCCGTGCCCGGGGCCCGGGGCCTGGAGGCGCTGGAGACCCTGTTCTCGGAATCCAACGGACGGATTCTGTTCGAGGTCCGGCCCGAGGACGAGGCCGCGCTGCGGGAGATCCTCGACGACAGCCCGTGGGCGGTCGTGGGGCGCACGACCGAGGGCGAGGCCCGCCTCGTCTTCTCCCGGGGCGGTCAGACCGTGCTTGCCGATTCGCTCTCCGACCTTAAGGATGCCTGGACATGCGGCCTCACGCCCTACTACTGAAGTTCCCCGGCACCAACTGCGACGCCGAGACCGCCCGCGCCCTCCAGGCGGCGGGGTTCGAGGCCCGCATCCTGCCCTTCCCGCTGGCCGACCGCGAGCAGCTCGCGGAGACCGACCTGGTGGTGCTGGCGGGCGGGTTCAGCTACGGCGACTACATCATGGCCGCCCGCCTGGCCCAGATCGAGATCGAGACCCGGCTGGGCGACGCCCTCCACCGGTTCCGGGACACCGGCGGCCATCTGCTGGGCATCTGCAACGGGTTTCAGATCCTGATGCGTCTGGGACTGCTGCCCGAGGGCAGCCTGATCGAGAACCGGCAGGGCCGATTCGTGTGCCGCTGGGTGCGTCTGCGCAACCGGGCGCCGTCCAGCCCGTTCCTGAGCCGCCTGCCCGAGACCTTCGAGCTGCCCATCGCCCATGCCGAGGGCCGGTTCGTGGCCGCCGAAGCCGAGGTGCAGCGCTACCTGGCCGACGGACGGGCCGCCCTCACCTACGAGGAGGATGTCAACGGCTCCCTCGGGGCCATCGCGGGTCTCCAGGACGAGACGGGGCGGGTGTTCGGGCTGATGCCCCACCCCGAGCGGTTCCTGACCGCGCTCGACCATCCCGACCGGCCGCCCGGGACTGGCGACGGGCCGGGAAGCGGGTATGCTTTCTTCGCGGGTATTCACGACCACATCCAGGCCGGCCGCGCCGAAACGGCAGGAGAGGCGTCCAGGTGACCCAGCATTCAGACCTGCGCGAGAAGTGCGGGGTGTTCGGGGTGTTCCAGAGCCCCAGCGCCGCCCACGACATCTACCTGGGCCTGCACGCCCAGCAGCACCGGGGTCAGGAGAGCGCGGGCATCGTGACCAGCCGGGGGCCCGGGCACTGCCTGGTCTATAAGGATCACGGGCTGGTCTCCCAGGTGTTCGACCGCGACATCGTAGAGCAGCTCGACGGGCAGTTCGGCATCGGGCATGTGCGCTACTCGACCTCGGGCGGGCTCAGCCGCAAGGACATCCAGCCGCTGGTGGTGAACCATCGTGGACTCAACATCGCCCTCGCCCACAACGGCAACATCACCAACGCGGCCGCCCTCAAGGAGGAACTGGAGGTGGGGGGCTCCCTGTTCACCTCGTCCAGCGACAGCGAGGTGCTTCTCCACCGGATCGTGCGGGTGCGGTCCGACGACCCCGTCGAGCAGATGCGCCAGGGGCTGCGGGGGATCGAGGGGGCCTACTCGCTGGTCCTTAAGTTCGACCGCGGCGTGGCCGCCGTCCGGGATCCGCACGGGTTCCGGCCCCTGCACGTGGGGCGACGCGACGGTGGCTGGTATTTCGCCTCCGAGACCTGCGCCTTCGACATTCTGGACGTGGAGACGGTGGGCGAGGTGGCGCCCGGCGAAGGCTGGTACGTGGACGCGGACGGGCCCCGGCAGTTCCGCCTGCTCGACCCGCCCGTGCCCCGCATGTGCGCGTTCGAGGTGGTGTACTTCTCGCGCCCGGACAGCCTGTTCCGGGGCCGGTCCATCCACCAGTTCCGCATCGAGCTGGGGCGGCGCCTGTTCGAGGAGCACCCGGCCGAGGTGGACGCGGTGATCGCCGTTCCCGACTCGTCCAACTCCGCCGCCCTGGGGTTTGCCCAGGCCGCCGGGGTGCCGCTCGACATCGGGCTCATCCGCAGCCACTACACCGGTCGCACCTTCATCGCCCCCGGTCAGTCCGCCCGGGCGGCCAAGGTCAAACAGAAGTTCAACGTGGTCCGCGACGTGGTGGAGGGCCGCCGGGTGGCCGTGGTGGACGACTCCATCGTGCGCGGCACCACCTGTCGCCAGATCGTGAAGCTCATCCGCGAGCACGGGGCCACCGCCGTGCATTTCCGGGTGGCCTCGCCCATGGTCTCGAACCCCTGCTACTACGGCATCGACATGCCCACCCGCGAGGAGTTCCTGGTCAACCGGGTGCCCCACGCGGAACTGGCCCGCTACCTCACCGCCGACTCGGTGGGGTATCTCTCGCCGGCGAGCCTGCGGGCGGTGGTGGGGGCCGACACCTGCCGGGCCTGCTTCACCGGCGAGTATCCGGTGCCCGTGGACCCCGCCCGTTCCGTCATCCAGAAGCATTCGGAGGTCGAGATTGAGCACCACGCTGTCCTATAGGGACGCCGGAGTGGACACCCACGAGGCGGCCCGCCTGGTGGACGACATCGCCGCCCATGTCGGCCGCACGGCAGGGGGCCGGTTCAAGCTGTTCCAGGCCTTCGGCCTGTTCGCGGCCGGGCTCGATCTGTCCGGCTACCGGCACCCCGTGATCTTCACCGGCACCGACGGGGTGGGCACCAAGCTCAAGCTGCTGCTCGAGCACGGCCTGCCCGAGGTGGCGGGGCGGGATCTGGTGGGCATGAACGTCAACGACGTGCTCACCGCCAATGCCGATCCAGCCCTGTTTCTCGACTACGTGGCCATGGCCAAGCTCGACCGGCCGCTGATCGCCCGGCTGATCGAGGGCATGGCCGACGCTCTGGCCGAATGCGGGGCGGTGCTGGCCGGTGGCGAGACGGCCGAGATGCCGGGCCTGGTGCATCCCGGGCAGGTCGAGCTGGCCGGGTTCGCCATCGGGGTGGCCGAGCGCGAGGACATCCTCGACCCCACCACGGTGCGGCCCGGCGACGCGGTGATCGGCTTTCCCTCGAACGGATTCCACGCGAACGGGTGGAGTCTGATCCGGCGCATCCTCGCCCAGTTCGAGGACGATTTCACGCCCGGCGACATCCAGTCGCTGCTCACCCCCACCCGGCTCTACCACGAGGTGGTGGCCGAACTGCGGGCCTGGAAGCCCCAACTCCGGGCCATGGCCCACATCACCGGTGGCGGCATCCCCGAGAACCTGACCCGGGTGCTCAACGGGTGCGGGGCCGACCTCACGGTCCCCCGCTGGGAGATTCCCGCCGCACGCAAGGTTCTGGCCCATGTCGATTGGGAGGACGCCTGCGAGGCGTTCAACCTCGGCATCGGCTGGATCGCGGTGGTCGACCCCGAGGCGGCCCCCGAAATTCTCCAGGCCCTTCAGGACGCGGTGCAGCTCGGCGTCACCACGGCGGAGGGGCCGGTCGCGGTGCGGGAGGCGTCGTGAGCACTCCCGTCGCCCCCGACGCCAAGGAGGGGGCCGCACATGGCCCCGCCGACGGCCACACCGAAGGCCACGCTCTGGCCCCTCGACCAGGCTCGGGAGCATCGGGCGTGGCTACGGGCGAACCATCCCCAACCCCCTATCCCCAATCCCCAATCCCCATGCCCCCCCGAATTGGCGTCCTCGCCTCGGGCCGGGGCTCGAACTTCGTGGCCATCGCGGAGGCCATCCGCCGGGGGGATCTGAAGGCCGAGATCGCATTGCTCATCTCCGACCGCAAGGACGCGGCCGCGCTGGCGAAGGCCCGCGAGCTGGGCATTGCGGCCGAGCACATCCCCTACTCGGTCAAGGACCGCGAGGCCTTCGAACGAGCGGCGGGCGACCGGTTCGACGAGGCGGGATGCTCCCTTATCATCCTGGCCGGCTACATGCGGCTGCTCACCCCCTATTTCGTTCGCCGCTACCCCGGCCGCATTCTCAACATCCACCCGTCCCTGCTTCCATCCTTCCGCGGACTGCACGCCCAGAAGCAGGCCCTGGAGTTCGGGGTGAAGATCGCGGGCTGCACGGTGCACGTGGTGACCGAGGAACTCGACGCCGGTCCCATCCTCGGCCAGCGGGCGGTGCCGGTGCTGGAGGACGACACCGAAGACACGCTGTCCGCCCGGATTCTGGAGCAGGAGCATCGGCTGTACCCGGAGGCGATCGGGAGGTATCTGGCGGATGGCGTGGGGATGGGTCAGGGGTCAGTGACGGCCGCTGGTCGGCTGGGCCAGCCGGATGAAGGGTGAGACAGCAGGCGTGCTTCGGGATGCGTGATTCGCGATGCGGGATGTCTGTCCGTGGTTTATGGTCCTTCGTCCACCGACCTTAGCCCGAGTTCCGGGCCGATTTCCGGAAACCCCAGCAAAACCGCATTTTTGGGCGCAAATGTAGCAAGTGCATATTGAAACAAATACCTTCAACCCCTTTACATGCGGGC
>PXDE01000284.1 GCA_003566475.1 PVC group bacterium
CGCAGCGGCAGTCCGCCGGGGCCGCAGACCGTCTGGATCGGCATGCAGCGGGCCTGCGACTTCGCCCAGTGCTGGAACGCATTCGGCCCAGGGGCCGAAGATGTGTAGAACAACGAGGGTGTAACCCCAGGGCCGGTGCCCCTACGCCATCCGCCCTGAAGGGGCGGCCGCAAGCGTGCGGACAGGCCCCGGCAGAGACCTGCGGCGATATCCGGCGTAATATGTTATTGCGGAGTTGGTTGCGAACGGTTCCGGATTCGGAGTCCGAAACCCCGGTTAGCGACGCTTTGTGGGCTCGTTTTTGGCTCCTAAGGACATTGCGGGCTGGGTGCTGGCTGGGGGGCCGGATGGGGTGCTGGCTCCGGAACCGGGTGCCGTCGGCCTGGAGAGGACCGGGATCCTCGAAGGGCCTCCGGCAAACCAGATGTCCGATCGGACATCTGGTTTGCAGGCACCTCGACGCGGGTGGGAGCACCATGGGGGCGAGGGACGCTTCCTGCCGCCCATCCATCCCCCGTGCGCCTGCTCCGCAGGCTACGGGGCCTTCGGCATCCACCCATCCACACCGCCTGCACGCCGGACCTACGACAGGGCAGGGTATCGGAGCAGCAAGTGCTGACAACCGATCCCAAATCACCGATAACCGATAACCGATCACCCCTGACCCCTGACGACTGACCCCTCCCCACTGAACAATGAACCCTGAACACTGACCCCCCCCCATGCCCCACCACTGGCTGATGAAGAGCGAGCCCGACACCTACGGCATCCACGAACTCGAACGCGACCGGGTGACCGCCTGGGAGGGGGTGCGCAACTACCAGGCCCGGAACTTCATGCGGGACCAGATGAAGAAGGGCGACCTCGCCCTGTTCTACCACTCCAACGCCTCGCCTCCGGGGGTGGTGGGGGTGATGCGCATGGTAGCCGGGCCGCATCCCGACCGCACCGCCCTCAATCCCGAAAGCGAGTACTACGACCCACGGGCCACCGAGGAGAACCCGGTGTGGGCCAAGGTCGACCTCGAGCATGTCGAGACCTTCCCGCGCATGGTCACCCTGGCCGAGCTCAAGGCCGATCCCGCCCTTGAGGGCCTGATGGTCACCCATCGCGGCATGCGCCTCTCCATCCAGCCCGTCGAGCCCGGGCATTTCCGGCGGATCGTGGCGATGGGGCGGGGAGGGGAGCGGAGGAAACCTGAAGGCTGAAAGCTGAAACCTGAAGGGAGGAGGGCGCGCCAAGCGTTTGGCCGAACGTGGGGACGAGCATGGCCCGTGCGAAGCTCCACGGCGGGCCAGTCGGGCGCCTTCGGGTTCTCGGGGTCGGAGAGGTCGAGGATGGCGTCGCGGCACTGGAAGTTGCCTTTCATGGGCTTGAGCACGGGATCCTGGAGGATCTGGAACCCGTTGGCCCGGGTCCACTGGAGGTAGCCGATCCAGACCGAGAGCTGGGCGAGGTCGTGGGCGTAGGGGCTCAGCTCGATCCCGTGGAGCTGCCAGGGCCCGACCCCGGGCAGGAAGGCCGCGTCCACCGCCTCTCGGGCGAACAGGATCACCTCCTTCTCCAGATCCTTGAGCTTCTGGAGGGTGACGTAGAGGAAGTTGCCCGACCCGCAGGCGGGATCGAGCACCCGCACATGGTGCAGCCGCATCAGGAACTGGTGCAGCAGCGACTCCGCCTCGCCCCGCGCCTTGCGGAGCCTGGCGGGCGAGAGGGGAGAGGAACCGCGAATGGACGCCAATGGACGCGAATGTTGAGGGGAGGAGGGGGAGGAAGGGGAGGGGGACTGCGGGGCTTCCTGTACCGGAACGTCCGCGCCGGAGCCGCTCTCCCTCGAAGACTCGGTCGAGCGGCCGCTACAGGACGGTTCGCTCTTTCCCTGAACCCTGAACCCCGAACCCTGAACCCTCCCCCCCAGCTTCTTCCCCGTCATCAGCAGCCGGACCACCATGTCCTGCAGCTCGGTCCATTCCTGGCGGAGGGGGGCCATGACCACGGGGTCGACCAAGGTCTCGATGTCGGCGCGGCTGGTGTAGTGGGCGCCGAGCTGGGAGCGTTTGGCGGGGTCCATGCCGCGCTCGAAGAGGGTGCCGAAGATGGAGGGGTCCACGGCGGACCAGTTGAGCCGGGCGGCGGCCTCGATGGCCTCCAGCTCGCCTTTCTCCAGCTCGAGCACGGTATCGTCGTTGAACAGGCTCCCGTTGAAGTGGCGGATGGTGTCGAGGCCGAAGTCGCCCCCGGTGGCCATGGCCCCGAAGAGCTGGCCCAGAAGCCTGCCGAACCGGGGGGCGTCGTGGCGGGTCTTGTCGAGCATGCGCGAGAACAGGCCGTCGGGGAGGAGGCCGGTGTCCTCGGCGAACAGGCAGAACACGATGCGGTCGAGGAAATGGGCGACCGCGTCGGGGTCGAGCCCCCGCCCCCGCATGGACTGGGCGATGGCGCCGAGCCGGGTGGCCGCGTCGCGGGTGATGCTCTCGCTGGTGGCTCCGGGCCGGAGCTTGTCGGGGGCGTGGAAGACGTGGCGGAGGATCTCGAGGTGGCGGGGTTCGAGCAGGCCGTCGAGGTCGAAGGCGTGGACCTGGGTGGCGGTGCCGGTGAAGTTGGTCCGGATCTCGAAGCGGTCGGTGTCGCAGACCACGAGCAGGGGCGGGTTCTCGAGAGACTCGCGGTAGAGCAGGAGCTGCTTGTGGGCGGCCTCGAGATCCTTGCGCCTCCCCTTGTACTCCCAGCCGAAGAATCCCTGCTTCCAGACATCGGCCCAGCCCTCGCCCCCGTCCTGCTTGGCCGCCCCGCGCTCGAAGCAGAACCAGGCCCCGGCGGGATCGGCCTCGGCCGGGGTGGGATGGCCGACCAGGCGGCAGAGGTCCAGGAAATGCTCCTGGGCGGCCGACCGCTCCTTGAGGTCGGCCTGCTTCCACTTGGCGACAAAGCTCGCGGCGTTCATGGCCGGGAGCGTACGGGAAGCGGACGGGGAGGGGAACCACGAAAGGCACGAAAGGCGGCAGGGTCTGTCCCCAATGGGTAGGGCCTGTCCCTATACGGCTCGCCAGGGTCTGTCCCTATTCGGAAGGGCCTGTCCCTTCGGAGGTGGCCAGGGTCTGTCCCCATCTGAGAAGGGTCTGTCCCTACTTGGGGAAGACCTGTCCCTATGTGGGATGGGTCTGTCCCTATGGGGGGCGGCAGGGTCTGTCCCTAGCTGGGAAGACCTGTCCCTATGGGGGGAGGGCCTGTCTTCTTGTGTCGTAAGGGATTGCAGAGGAATGATATAGGTTCTTGGATCGGCCGAAGGAGGATTTTGGTGGTGTTGGGCGTTGACGTCATTCACAAGATGAATTACCGTTCACAATATGAACGACCTACCCAGTGAAGCTCCGGAGCCTGTGGTGGCCCGGCGGGAACGGGACCGGCGAATCCGTGAGGAGGATTTCCTGGCCGCCGCCGAGCGGCTGTTCGGCGAGCGGGGGTTCCAGGACGCCTCCATGGAGGAGATCGCCCGGGAGGCGGGATATGCCACGGGAACCATCTATCGGTACTTCGAGTCGAAGCAGGCCCTGTTCGGGGAACTGCTCCATCGCCGCCTGGCCGAGTATTTCGGGGTGGTCGAGGCGGCCGTGGACGGGGAGGCGGCCCCCCGGGAGAAGCTGCGGGCCCTGATCCGGGCCAAAGTCAGGTTCTTCGTCATGAACCAGGCGTTTCTACGACTCTACATCGGCGCCACGGATGCGATGGCGGGTATGCCGGGGGCCTGCCCCGGGCCGCAGTCTGAGGTCCGGCAGAAGTTCCTGGGCTTGCAGCGGAAGGTGCTGGAGGAGGCGGCGGCAGCGGGGCTGTTCTCTCCCGAGCGTCAGGGATGGGTCGGGGCCGCCATCATCGGTCTCACCAACAATGTGCTTCTGGCGGCGTTGACCGATGCGAGTTGGGTGGAGGAGCAGGAGCTTGTGGATTTTTTCATTCGGACGATGGAGAACGGGCTATGGAAGGCGTCGTAATGCGACAGAGTCAGGGGCTCGCGGTTTCGGTCCTTAGGCACGGCCTCCTGGGCCGGGCTGCGGTAGGGGTATTGACGCTGGGCCTCGGGTGGGGAGCGGCGGGCTGCTCCCGTCCCCCAGCCATGCAAGGCGGCCCCCCGGACGACCCCGAGGTCCGGGCGGTCATCGCCCGGGCCGAGACGCGCGCGGTCGGGGAGATTGTCGATCTGGTCGGGGAGGTGGTGGCGCGGGAGTCGGTGGACCTGATCGGCGAGGTGGACGCGCGGCTGGAGGCGGTGGGGTTCGAGGAAGGGGCCGCGGTGGAGGCGGAGCAGCTTCTGTTCCGGTTCGACGACGCCCGGCTCCAGGCCCGCCTGGCCCAGGCCCGGGCCAGCCACCGCCTGGCCGAAACCAACCTTCGGCGGGGCGCCGATCTGCTGAAGAACGAGACCATCTCCCAGCAGGAGTTCGATCAGACCGAAGCCGCCTTCCAGGCGGCCGCGGCCACGCTGGCCGTGGCCGAGGAGGATCTCGCCGACGCCAGGATGGTGGCCCCGTTCGCGGGGGTGATCACCCGGCGCCGGGTGAGCCCCGGTCAGTTCGTCCGGCGCGGCGAAGCCCTGGCCTCGCTGGTGCAGATGGATCCGCTGGAGGTGGTGTTCCATGTGCCGGAGCGGCATCTTGGGAAGGTCCGGCCTGGCCAGTCGGTCCGTTTCCGAAGCGCGGGCGCGGCGATGGAGTTCGAGGCCGAGGTGACCTATCTGGCCCCCCGGCTCGATCCCGCCACCCGGACTCTGGAGGTGAAGGCCCGTCTGGAGAATCCGGAGGCGCGCCTGCGTCCGGGCATGTTCGGCCGGGTCCGGATGGTGGTGGACGTGCGCGAAGACGCGGTGGTGGTTCCCGCCGCAGCGGTGGCCATGTCCCCCCAGGGGACGCGGGTGGTGGTGATGAACGACGAGGGACGGTCCGAGTTCCGCATGGTCGAGCCTGGGCGCCGGGTGGACGGCTTGATCGAGATCCGCTCCGGGGTTGAGGCGGGCGAGCGGGTGGTGGTCGAGGGGCACCAGAAGATGGGGCCGGGCATGCGCATCGTGGTCTCGCCCCGGTCCGAGGCGTATGGAATCGAACCCGAGGCCGACACGGCGGGGGAGGGGGCCTGACATGGAGACCCCGAGGGCGCCCGGGCTGAACCTCTTCGAGCTGTTCATCCGTCGGCCCGTGCTCACCATCATGCTGAACGCGTCCCTGGTCGTGTTCGGCCTCATGGGCCTGAGCCGCCTGCCGGTGCGGGAGCTGCCCGACATCGATCCCCCGGTGGTCACGGTGCTCACGGTGTATCCCGGCGCGGCCGCCGACGTGGTGGAGACGGAAGTCACCGAGACGCTCGAGGAGCAGCTCAGCAGCATCGAGGGGATCAACCTGCTGACCAGCCAGAGCCGCGAGCAGGTGTCGAGCATCGCGGTGGAGTTCGTGCAGGGGCGCGACATCGACGTCGCCGCCCAGGACGTGCGCGACCGGGTGGCCCGGGTGCGGGGCCAGCTTCCCGCCGACATCGAGGAGCCGGTGGTGGCCAAGCAGGACGCGGCGGCCCGGCCCATCATGTGGGTGGCCCTGTTCGGCGAGGGGCTGGACATGCAGGAGGTCACCCGCCTGGCCGAGGACCAGATCAAGGACCGCTTGCAGACCGTGGACGGGGTGAGTTCGGTGCTGGTCGGCGGCCCCGAGCAGTACGCGGTGCGGATCTGGATCGACCCCATCCGCCTGGCCGCCCACGGGCTGACCGTGGGCGACGTGGAGCGGGCCATCCAGGTGCGCAACCTGGAGCTGCCGGGGGGCCGGATCGAGGGGAGCGACCGGGAGCTGAGCATCCTGACCCGGGGCCAGCTTCCGGACGCCGGATCCTTCAACGATCTGGTGCTCGTCCAGGACGGAACGCGCACGGTCCGGCTGGGGGACGTGGGGCGGGCCGTGGCCGGGGTCGAGGACGAACGCGCGGTGGCCCGGTTCAACGGCCAGCCCGCGGTGGGGCTGGGCATCGTGCGCCAGTCGAGGGCCAACACCGTGGACGTGGCCCGGAACATCCGCCGGGTGATGGCCGAGATCGCCCCCATGCTGCCGCCGGGGCTTCAGGTCGAGATTCCGTACGACGAGTCCGTGTTCGTGTCCAAGGCGGTGCGCGAAGTGTGGGCCACCCTGGGCATCGCCTTCCTGCTGGTGGTGCTGGTGATCTTCGTGTTTCTCCGCAGCGTGCGGTCCACGGTGGTCCCCGCCCTGGCCGTGCCCATCTCCATCGCCACCACCTTCGGCATCCTCTACGCGCTGAACTTCTCCATCAACATCTTCACCCTGCTCGCGCTCCTGCTGGCCATCGGCATTGTGGTGGACGACTCCATCGTGGTGCTGGAGAACATCTACCGGCATATCGAGGAGGGGCACCGTCCGTTCGAGGCGGCCATCATGGCCATGCGCGAGATCTCGTTCGCGGTGGTGGTCACCACGGTCACCCTGGTCTCCATCTTCCTCCCCCTGACCTTTGTGGGCGGGCTCACCGGCCGCCTCCTGCTGGAGTTCGCGGTCTCCCTGTCCGTGGCCGTGGTGGTGTCGTCGGTGGTGGCGCTGACCCTGGCCCCCATGGTCGGAGCCCGCGTGCTCCGGCCCGTGCGGCAGGCCGAGCACGGGACGGTGTTCAACTACTTCGAGCGCAAGCTCGACGGGCTGAACCGCCGCTACGATCGGGCCCTGTCCTGGGCGCTCCGGCACCGGCCCGCCGTGCTGATCCTGGCCGGGCTCACCCTGGTGCTGTCGGTCGCCCTGTTCCGGGGGCTGGACCAGGAGTTCCTGCCCGAGGAGGACAAGGCCCGGCTGGTGCTGATCTCGCTGTCCCCGCAGGGCTCGACCCCGGAGTACACGGACCGGATGATGCGGCAGGTCGAGTCCATCATGGCCGAGACGCCCGGGGTGCATTCCTTCTTCTCCGCGGTGGCGCTGCCGTTCCAGGGACCGGGCGACCCCGCTCTGGGGGTGATGTTCGCCCGCCTCGACGAGCGCGGCCGTCCCCATGTCCGGGACATGGTGCAGGGCCCGGCCGGCCTGGGGTTCCGCATCTTCTCGGAGTCCGAGGGGGCGCTCGGGTTCCCCATCATGTCCAAGGCCGTGGACACGGACTTCGGCCAGCCCTTCCAGCTCGTGCTCACCGCGAACGACCTCGGCGAGCTCAACCGGACGGCCCAGGCCGTGGTGGGCCGGCTGCGCCGGGAGGGGTTCGTGGCCAACCCGCGCAGCAGCTTCGAGATCGACAAGCCCGAGCTCCGGGTGGAGATCGACCGCGACCGCGCCGACGCGCTGGGGGTGAGTGTGGCCGAGGTCTCGCGGACGTTGCAGCTCCTGTTCTCGCCGTTCACCATCTCCACCATCACCCGCGACGGAAAGCAGTACGATGTGATCGTGCAGCTTGAGCGCCCGGACCGGCAGGTGCCCGACGACCTCAGCCGGGTCCAGGTCCGATCCGCCTCGGGACGGATGGTGCCGCTTGGCAACCTGGTGGCCACGGAGGTCGTGGCCGGTCCCAACCAGATCGAGCGCTTCCGGCGCCAGCGGTCGGCCACCATCGAGGCCACCCCGGTGGGCATCACCCTCGGCGAGGCCATCGCCCGCACCGAGGCCTTCCTGCCCGAGCTGCTTCCGGACGGATTCGGCCACGACTGGAAGGGCGAGGCCCGCAACCTCCGGGAATCGTCCTACGACCTCTACCTGTTCATGTTCCTCTCGGTGGTCGTGGTGTACATGGTGCTGGGGGCGCAGTTCGAGAGCTTCGTCCACCCCCTGGTGGTGATGATGGCCCTGCCGCTCGCCTTCGTGGGCGCCTTCGGGCTGCTCTACGGGCTGAGCTGGGTCAACTTCCTGGGGGCCTCCCTGTTCGGCTGGGCCAACTACGCGCCCGATCCGCCCAATCTGGTGGTTCTCCTGTCCCGGATCGTGCCCCGCATCCCGTCCATGAACATGAATGTGTTCAGCCAGGTGGGGCTGATCCTGCTGGTGGCCCTGGTGTGCAAGAACTCCATCCTTATCGTCGAGTTCGCCAACCAGCTCCGAGCCCGCGGCCTGAGCCCCCGCGACGCGGTGTACCGCGCGGCCCGCCTGCGCTTCCGGCCCATTCTCATGACCAGCCTGTCCACGATCGCCGGCATCCTGCCCATTGCCATCGGGTTCGGCGGCTCGGCGGAAAGCCGACGGCCGCTCGGGGTGGTCGCGGTGGGCGGGATGCTTTCGAGCACCCTGCTGACCCTGCTGGTGATTCCCGTCATCTACACCTTCTTCAGCAAACTCGACCGGGAGGGCCGGAAGGCGGCGGAGGCCTCCGCCGACGAACCCGAGCCGCTTCCAACCTCGGAGGACCTGGTGCATGAACCTGCGTAACTGTTCGCTGACCGCCGCGGCGGCATCCGTCCTCGCTCTGGCCGGCCTTCGCGCCCAGACCCCGGTCCCGTTGCCGCCTCCCGAGGCCCCCGCCGACGTGGCCCCGATCCTGCCGGCCGAGCTCGATCTCGATACGGCCATCGGGCTGGCCCGGAGGTTCAGTCCCCGCATCGGCCTGGCCCAGGAGCGGTGGATCGAGGAGGACGAGCGCCGGACGGAGGCCCGCTCTCGGATCGGTCCTCGGGTCAATCTGCTGGGCGGGGCCCGGTCGGTCGACAGCGGTCTCATCGAGGGGTTCGGCCCCGGGGTGGAGCCGGAGACCCGGTCGTGGCAGGCCGGGGTCGAAGTCCGCCAGCCGCTCTACTACGGCGGTTCCCTGCGGTCCCAGATCGAGGCCCAGAACTTCCGGGGCCGGGCCGCTCGGGAGGACGCTCGGGCCTCCCGCTACGACGTGATGCTCGAAACCACCCAGGCCTTCTTCGCGGCCATGCTGGCCCGCGACACGGTGGCCGTGCAGGAGGAGTCGCTGCGGGTGCTCCAGGAACAGGAGGCCCTGGCCCGGAACCGGTTCGAGGCGGGCACCGGCTCGCGGTTCGACGTGTTGCAGGCGGAGGTGGCGTCGCGGAGCGCCCGGCCCCCGCTGCTTCGGGCCCGGACGCGGAGCCGGCTCGCCGTCGAGGAGCTGCGCCGGGTGATCGGCCTCCCGTTCGCGCCGGGGCAGGGGCCGGGGGATATCGCGCTGGTCGGCGACTGGCCGTTTCCCCGGATCGACTTCACTCCGGAGGACGCATTCGAGGCCGCGCTCGCCTACCGGCCGGAACTCGCGTCGGTGGAGCAGCAGCGACGGGCCGGGGAGAAGGATCTGGAGTCGGCCCGGCAGGCCCGGCGGCCCCAGGTGGACGCCGTGGCCGGCTACTACTTCCGAAGCAAGCAGTTCGGCGACGGTCTGGGCGACTCCCTCGACGGCTGGGAGGTCGGCGTGCAGGCGACGCTTCCCCTCTGGACCTTCGGGCAGAACCGCAGCCGCATCCGGCAGGCCGAGTCCAGGGTCCGTCAGGCCGACTTCCGGGAACTGGCCCTACGCCAGGCCATCGAGGTCGAGGTGGCCGCCGCCTATGCCGACTGGCAGGTGGCCCTGGACATTCTCGACACCGCGCAGGCGCTCATCGACCAGGCC
>PXDE01000170.1 GCA_003566475.1 PVC group bacterium
GGTCCCCGCCTCGCGCACCGAGTAGTTCATGGCGTTGGCGCCCTCGGGGGCCTCGCTCTCCCAGGTGAAGGCGGAGTTGAAGGCGAGCTGGTTGTAGAAGGGATCGTGCTTGGGCACCTTGGCCGTGAGCACCTCGGTGGTTCCCGTGGACCCGTGGTTGACGATGTGCAGGCCGGGCCCCTCGAGACACACGCCGGCGCTGCGGCCGCCCAGATCCGCCCACACGCCCTCGTTCTCGGTGGCGGTCCAGAACGGATGGTCCGCCGGGAGGGCCAGGGCCGCGTAGGCCTTGGCCAGCCAGAACGGGCTGGCCGCGCAACTGTAGAACTGCACCAGGGGCGCGAACGGGCCGTACCAGCCCAGGCAGGGCAGGCCGTTGACGTAGAGATCCTCGCGGGGCAGGAACTGGAGCAGGTTCCCCGAGGCCACCCGCCGGGCCCAGCCCGGATCGACCTCGCTGTCGCGGAGCAGGAAGCAGGCCCCGAGCGCGGCCGAGGCGGCGAAGCGGTAGATGAGGCTGCGGCCCCACATGATCTGATGCCCGTCCCGGCCGTACATCCGCAGGTAGGTGCGCATGAACTCGCGGTTGCGGCGCCCGATGATGTCCGCGATCTCGGGCTCGTGCTCGGCGCCGTACCAGGCGCACCAGAGGGGCCCGTAGAAATGGAAGCCCCAGGGGTTGTAGAAGTCGTAGGTGACGTCGTCCCGGTACCACCCGTCGCCCACGTGGAACGACAGCAGGTGCTGCAAGTGGTCGGTCAGGGCGTCCTCGTCGATGGGGTAGCCCTGGAGCTTGAGGAAGGTCAGCATCAGGACGTTGAAGAACCGCCAGTTGTGCCCGATGGAGCGGGCGTGGGCGTAATCCGAGAGCAGGGCCGCCACCTGGTCGCGGGTGGCCGGATCCAGGGATCCCCAGAGGGTGTCCTTGCTCAGCATGAGCCCGATGACGAGGCCCGCCCCCTCGACGGTGTGCTGATACTGGATCTTGCCGAATTCCTTCTGGAAGTCGGTGATGCGCCCCCAGAACCGGGGGCTGTCGGGGTCGGTGGCCATGCGGAGCTGCCCGGCGTAGTAGTCGCGGAGCTTCAGCCCGCCTGCCGAGACTTCCGGATCGTCGGCCATCACCGGGGCGGCCAGGAGCAGGGTCCGGGCCAGGCCCTCGAACTCCGCCGCCTGGAACTTCCACGTCGGGTCGGTGGGCTGAGGATAGGTGATCTCGTGCTGCTTGGGCATCACGATGGGGTCGTCCGAACCCTTCACGTGCCCGAACACCCCTTCCAGCAGAAACCTCGCGCTGTCCACCCAGTGGGCGCGGGTCATGCCCGTGAACGGGCTCAGGTTGCGGTCGGGGTTCTCCACCACGAAGGCCATGCGCGTCTCTCCTGCGGCGACAGATTCGAACCGGCGAGCCTACCCGCAGCCGATGCGGGGGGGAAGGGAAAACCGGCTCCCCGCGCGGCGGGCCGGTGGGGGGCCATCAGCCTAGACTCGGCAGGCCTGGAACCATTCCGGCTGCTCTTCGGCCAGGAAAGCGGGCTGTCCTCGCCGGATGACGGCGACGCGCCGGAAGGGGTGGGCCAGATCGCTGTGGTCGAAGACCCAGACCTCCTCCAGGCTCTGGAGGGCCCGACGCAGATTGGCCAGCGTCCGGGGGAAACGCCCGACCAGCTTCTCCGGCGGCACGTCGTGTCCGCCCTGGGTGACGCGCATCGCCACCCGCTGCTCCGACGTCTCGGCATTGGCCAGGCCGATGAACACCAGAACCACCCGGTACCCCGCCTCCTCGGCTTCGGACAGGAACCGGAGCTTTTCTCCGACCGGGTCGGAGAAGACGGTCTCGAAGACGAAGCTCTCCCGCTGCCGGACCAGCTCGCGGCGCACCACGTCCGCGACCCTGGCTGCCTCGTAGGCGGCCAAGCCGAGTTCGCGGGCAATCTCGTCCGCATTGACGAACCGGAGTCCCGCCCGATGCAGGTGGGACCGATAGAAGGTCGACTTGCCCGCACCGTTGGGCCCAGCGATGCAGATGAGGACGGGTCGGCTGCCGTCGGCCGCCGGGCTATCCGGCATGGGCGTCGGCGACAGGCTGGAATCGTCGCTTCACGAAACGCCCCACCGTTCGCGTTCCGTCCGCGTCGACCCTGACCACGCAACCGGGGCGGTCGGGGGCGGGCTCGAAATGCGGATAGGGGAGGGTATCCAGATGGGCGGCCACACGTTTGCGGCCGGAGGGCGAGTCGGCTCCTTTGAGGGCCTTGGTCCAGGTCACCGATGCGCCCGCCTTGCGGAGCGCCAACGCCTCCCGGCCCCGCAGGATGGACTCCATGGCCCGCCCCAGCCCGGCCCAGAACTCAATCTGTCCCGCGATCGACCGCTGGGCCACCGCAGACGTGTCACGGGCTTCCTCGACGAGAGAGTCCGACAGCTTCACAGGTTGTCCCATGCCTCAAAGGTAGCATAGTGCTACCCGCCGTCAAGCCCGCCGAATCGCACTGGCTCGTCCGATCCCTTCACGGTGGCAGGATGGGCCGCGCCGGCGGGGCGGGGCCGGTCAGCCGCCGCCATTCGGCCTCCAGTTCCGCGGCCTCGATGAACCGCGCCGCCCCGCTCAGGCTCACCACCACCGCCCCCTTCAGGCCGAACGGCGGCTGATCCGAGAGCTGCGGCGGATCGGCCAGGGTGGACTGGGTGAGGTTGCGCGTGATGAGCATGGGGAGGTTCGGCGGGTCGGTGTGGACGTCATGGCCGACCACGATCCGCCAGGCGTTGTTCTGGCTGCGCAAGGGGCGGTCTGCGGACACCGGCGTCTCCGCGGGCGACACGCCATGGGCGGCGAACTGCCGCGGATCGTCCTGCAGGTGACCCTCCGAAACCATCCGGGTCAGGAACTCCGATGTGGTGGATTCATCCCGGGGCATGGCCACGGATTCGCCCGGAGGCGCGTAGGGAGCGGCGAATTCCGCCGCCACGATGTCCGAGACGATGTCGCGCCCGTTGGCGATGGCCTGCGTGCGCCGCGCCCCCTCGATCCTGTCCCGTACGGCCGGCGTCAGGATGGCGACGAGCAGAAGGACACCGATCAGGACGATCAATCCCACCAGGATGGACGGGATTCCGCATTTCCTCTGGCACTTCCGCCGGGGAGAGGACGGTTCCGGAAGCGGAGCAGGAGGGGAAGGTGGAGGCGTGCTCATGCGCTGGATCATGCCACGTGCGTGCGAGCCCGGGAAGCCTCCGATCCTGGACTGGCGTCCCCGCCATAGCCCGGCGAAGGCGGGCGGTGGCATGGGTCGGCCAAGGTCCGACGTTCACTGGGATTCCTCTCGGCTCCCCAAACCGCATCGCATCCCGCAACTTGTCCGACGACGTGTCGCGCCGTAGCTCAGCGAAGTCGGAAGCTTCTGAGCGAAGTCGGATCGCCCCAGCCGTCTCGCCCCCCATCCGGCTGGCCCAACGTGCCAGCGGCGGCGCCTTCAGCGCCCGGGCAGGTCCGTCCAATCCCTTCCTTCGTCATTCGGAGTTCGACATGAAATCGCGTGCCCGACGAAGCGTCTGCGCCGAGTCCGCCGAAGTCCCGCCCTGCGGGACGAAGGCGGGCGTAGTCGGGACATTCTGCGGTTTCGAGGCTCCCCGTGCCCCCATGCGAACCGCGAGAATCGATAGCGATAGCGATAGCGAATGGCGACCGGAACGCATGACCGAGTTCGATGTTCGATGTTGGACGTTCGATGTTCGCCGCGCCCCGTGTCTCACCCCTTATCCGGCTGGACCGCTTTGAGACACCAATGCACGCCATCCCACACAAACCGCTTCTTGCCAGCAGGATGTCCCCGACGTGGCACGGGGGGCGCCTGCCCCCGTGCCCTGCCCCCAGAACAAGCCGGCGGCGCCAGAGAAGCCCCCTGCCATCCGAGGGATCCCAGAGGCCCGGGGGGAGGGACTAAGGAGGGAGGGAGGGACCAAGGTAGGCGACTAAGGTCAGTGGACGAAGGACCACGGACCACGGACCAAGGACAGACATCCCGCATCCCGCATCCCGTATCGCGTATCCCGGATCCCGCATCGCGCTCGCCGTCTCACCCTTCATCCGGCTGAACCCAGCGGTCCAGCGGCGGCGACTGACCACTGACCACCGGACCACGATCCTGAACCCTGAACCCTGACCCCTTCGCCGGGGCCTCAGGGGTTGTTGAGCTTCCCCTGGTCCTCGTCCGCCAGCTCGGGGGTCCAGGCCAGCACCTGCCCGGCATCGCGGAGTAGGGGGGCGAGGGCGTCGTGGGCGATGTCCTGGACGGCCGCGCCGTCGGTCAGGGCCACATGCGCGGCCACCGCCGCCGACTGGCCCAGCTCCATGAACACCGGCTCCATGCGGATTGACCCGAAGGTGATGTGCGTGGCCGACAGGCAGACCGGCACCAGCAGGTTGGCGCATTCGCCCCGGCGGGGCACGATGGCCCGGTAGCCGATGGGGTAGGGCACGAACAGGCGCGGCGGCACCTGCACGTCGCCCTCGTTGACCACCGCCCCGTCGCGCACCCCGCGGCGGCAGTTGTGCGAGTCCATGCCGTAGGCGGCCAGGGCCAGGGGATCGTCCACCAGCTCGCGGCCGAACACATGGTGCTCGGTCATCACCAGGTCGCTTACCATGCGCCGGGCCTCGCGCACGTACATCTGGAAGGGCCAGTGGCCGGTGTCGGCGAACTCGTCCTCGGCCAGGCCCCAGGCGCTCATGGGCTCGCGCACCCGGGCCGGGATCCGGGGATGGTTGGCCAGGGTCCAGAGGAGGCCCTTGTGCCAGCGGACATGGGCCTGGAAGATCCGCTCCCGCTCCTCGTGGCCCGCTTCGGGATAGGCGTGGTTCTGCCCGATGTAGTCGCTGCTCACCGCGCCATGGTTGTTGGTGTCGGTCTTGTCGTTGGGGATGCCGTCGAACTTCCGGAACACCTCGTCCCACGGGCCTTCCAGGTAGCGGAACAGCAGCTCGTAGTCCTGTTCCTCGTACCCCTCCGGCTTCTCGAAGGGCACCCGGATGTCCTCGCGGCGGGTCATGCAGAGCCGGAAGTTGTAGGCCTGCACCCGGCGGTCGCCGGTGCCGTCCGGAGGAACCGGCGACGGATCGATGCCCGGCAGCAGTCCGCTCCCCGGGGCGCCGCGCTCGCGGTAGGGGTCCACCGGGTAGTTGAACTGGTGGTGGGGGCCCACGAAGCTGCCGTTGTGCTGCTCACCGTACTGGGCGTTGCTCTCGCGGCCCACGGTGTAGGTGACCCCGGCCCGGGCCATGAGGTCGCCCTCGTAGGTGCAGTCGAGGAAATAGGGGGCCTTCACGGTGAGTCCGGACAGGGTGGTGATGGCCGCGATCCGCCCGTCCTCCAGAGTCACCCGGTCCACGAACTCGTGGAAGCGGACGGGGATCCCGTGCTTGGCGATCCAGGCCGTGAAGATCCCCTCCGCCGCCGAGGGCTCGAACTTCCACACCGGCTTGCCCTCGCCGTAGTGGCGTCCCAGGGCCTGGTAGAACTCGCGGGCCAGGCCGCCCACCGCGCCCCGGCGGCCGAAGTCGGTGAACCCGAGGCCGCCCGAGGTCATGCCGCCCAGATGTCCGGACGGCTCCAGCACCACCACCGACCGCCCCAGCCGGGCCGCCTGCACCGCCGCCGCCACCCCAGCCGCCACCCCGCCAACGACGCAGAGGTCTACCTCGAGGGTCTCGTCGGTGGGGCGAATGCGGGAGGGATCGAAATAATAGGGCGCGGACATGGGATCTCCGGGGAACGGGTGGCGGACAGCCCGCGATTTCTACCTGCGGAACCCCGATCATGGCAAGTCCCCGCGCCTTGCCCGAGTCCGCACGTACGCCGTGCGCGCGAATCCATTGGGGCTCCGCGCCGTCCATGGGGAAGGCTGCGGCTTCCGCAGCCTGCGCGGCTTGACCGTTCCGCGGTGTAGGTCGGCCATTCCTGGCTGACCCAAGGGCAGGAGAAGGAACGTGAATGCCCAGGTCGGCTCCGGAGTGGTTCCGGCGTGCTTAGGGGGATCCGCGTCCGCGCAGGGGGTAGGCGTTGGGGTCAGGCAGGAATGCCCGACCTACAGACGGGCGACCCCCGCGCCTGTTCTGGGTACATGCGGCCTCGGCCGGGCCCGTCCCCCATGTCCAGACCTTGGACGAATCCGTCCAGACCTTGGACACCCCCGCCCGGGCTGCCAGAAGGGCTGGTAAGACTTGTCCTTGCCAATCCGCCAAAGACCTGTCCCTACCGCAGAGGACCTGTCCCTAGACGGCGTGGGGGCTGTGTCATTCAGCCGGGGCGGATGAAGCCGGGACGGACCTGGGCATCATGGATGAAGCCGGGACGGACCTGGGCATCATGCTTGACCGCAGTGCCTTGTGGCTGTGGAGGGGCCGCAGATGCGCCTTACGTCGCCTTTTCGTGCCCGAAATCCGCGTCTAAGCGATGTCCGGCACCTGCTTCGGACGTCCCGAGTCTCGTTAGAGCCCGTTTTCGGCCACGAAAATCAAACCTAAGCCCTTCCTGAAGCCCACATAGATGCGTAACATACGGATTAGAAGCAATTTGTCCAGGTGCGTCCCCGGATCCCCATCAGGTGCGTCCCCGGATCCCCATTTGTCCAGGTGCGTCCCCGGATCCCTCCACATTGAGAGCCCTCGGACTGCAGCCCCCTCGACGCCCGATCTGGGCATGGTAGTGTTCCACAGAGCGGGAGACGCTAGAGCCTCCTGCTCAGCCTGGATCTCGAATGGACTCCATCCTCGACCGCATGCCTGACCATAGCGCCTCACGCTAGAGGGCTGCGGACCATGGGCGGGCTGACATGATGAATGGTGTGAAGAAGGTCTGCTGCGCATGGCTGGTTCTCCTGACGGTGGCGCCGTCGGGCAACGGTGGGGAGCCGGACCGCCCGGAAGATGACTTCGAGGTGCTCCAGTACGTGATGAGCTGGCGGCGCTTTGACCATCTTGGGCGGCAGCAGGTGCCCACACTCCGGGAATGCCTGACGCGGCTGGCCGAGCATGTCCGGCGACATGATCCCGACTCCCGTCCGCTGATTCTCGTCGCCAATCCTTCGGACCGCCGATGGGACACCCCGGTCTTCGCCGAGGATCTGGTCCGGGAGGACCCGTTCGTCGCCTCCCGTCCGGGACCGGACGAAGATCTGCCGTTCCCGGAGTTCATGCGTCGCCTGAACCTTTCGTTTCCGGGGCTCCGGATCGAGGTGGACGAGGGAGACGTGGTGGCATGGTTCGATGAGGAGCTTACGGCGGAATGGCGAAGGCTCGCGTTCCGGCTTTCGCAGCCGCTTTCCCTCCGTTTGCGCGAGGTGGAGGCCAACCGGAAGGACGGACTCAGGGGCTGGTTCCGGGAACAGGGGGTGCCACTCCGTGACCGGGATTCGGTGGTCCTCCGGGGCCGGTATCTGCATGTTGGCGCCTGGAGCCATCACCTCGAGCGGATCGAGGTGCTGCTCCGAAACCTTGGCGATGCGGAGGCTGCGGCCGTGGCGACCGCTTCAGACCGGGACGGATCGGGGGCCGCCGCCGTCCGGCCGCAGGCGCTGGCCGTGATCGACGCCAAGCATGGAACGCTCGACGGTTCCATGGAGGACTCCGGACGGCCAGCCGTGATGTCCGCGGAGCTGAGGCTCGGCCCGGGGGTGAGCGAAGGGGTCCGGGCAAGGCTCGAGGAAGCCGCTGACAATTTTGGGCCCTCACATTGGAACTGGGAGAAGGTGGCCGAACTCCTCATGGAGGCCCTGACGGGAGATGAGCCAAGCTCGCAGGATGGCTGGCGGGAGGAGAGCGCGGTGGCGTTGGGGTGGTTTCTCGGTCAACTACATGGCTCGATCCCCCAGGCGCAATTCATCGGACTTTGTCGCGCTGCCGTGGAACGGTACGGAGGCGATGCCATGCCGGCGGGCCCGGACGCGGCGGAGGCTGTCTGGTTCTGGCTGGGCGCGGGGCTGATGCAGGACGGGAACCATGATCGCCAGGCCCTGGAGGCTCTCACCCGCTGCCTGCGGATCCTCCAGACCGAGGCCACCCCTGACGGTTGGAAGGAGTACATCACGCTTCAGTCGATCGGGGAAGTCCGCAACCGGCTCGGCGAGTTCGAGGCGGCGGTGGATCCGCTCCGGCGGGCCCTGGCCTTCATCCGGTGGCGAGCCGACCTTTCCCCGCTCGCCAGGCCAATGGGCATCTTCGACCCATTCGACCCCTTCGGGCCACAGGGTTTCTGGTTCGACCCTTTCGACCCGCCCGCAGGAGAGGGCGACAGGGAGGTCGAGCGGGAAGACGAGGACGGCGCGCCGCCCGAGGACCGCGGTGAGATGCCCCCCGTCGACGATCCACCCGACCAACCGCCGGTCGTCCCGTATCAGGAACACGCCCAGCGCGAGTGGATGAGGACGGTCATGCTGCTGGCGCGGGCGCTGGATGGTTCCGGTTCACGCGAGGAGGCCCGGTGGCTGCTGCGCGGCGCGGTGGCGACCTGGGCGAGGCGCTACGGCCCCGCCGACACCGAGTTCCTGCCCGCGGCATTGGAGCTGCTGGAGTCGATGGAATAGGCGGGGTTGGGGTGAAGGGCCTGGGGTCTGCTCGGAGACACATTCCCGTGAATTCGTGGACAAGCCGTTGGCCCGCACAAGCGCATGATCGAAGGGGCGCGGACCCAGTAGTCCGCTGTTCCCGCCCTGCGGGACGGACCGCGCATGGAACGAGCCTGCCTGAGCGGAAGAGAAGCCATGGTCGGGCCTTCCTCCAGCCAGGCGCCGAACATGCGCCCTCGTCCCGCCCTGCGGGAACAGCGAGGTACTGGATGCCCTTCTCGGCATTCGGCGTTTCGCGGTTCTGAGGCCCCCCGTGCCACCGTCCGAGCCGCGAGAATCGATAGCGATAGCGATCGGCGGCGGGCTCCCCTGCCTTCTCACTTCGTACCTCGTCAATCGTCAATCTCCGGTTTCCGCGCATCCCGCATCCCGTATCCCGGATCCCGGATCCCGGATCCCGTATCGCGCCAGCCGTCTCACCCCTTATCCGGCTGAACCCCGCCTCGGCGCGGCGCGGTTCAGCGGCCTGCACTGCTCTGAGACACCCTCACGGAAGCCGCTCTCCCTCGCAGACTCGGTCGAGCGGCCGCCACAGGGCGTTGGGTATTGCCGTGGCGTCTCATTGCCCCCATCCGGCTGGCCCAACGTGCCAGCGGCTGCGACTGCTCTGAGACACCAGGGCACGCCATGCCACGCAAAGCAATGTTCCCAAGCATGTTGCGCCTAATGGCTCCCTCCATCTCGGATCATGGTCTTTCCGAGGTCAGCCAAAGCGGCGTCGCCGGGGTCGCGGCGGCGCCCGCGGGGCGTGGGGACCATGGCACATGCCGCAGGCCAGGCGCCGTCCGGGATTCCATGTCGCCGCAGTCCATGTCGTGGCCCGTCGGCCCGGCGGCTACTGTTCTGGACTGCGGTGGCATGGGGCGATCAAGGGCTGGCATTCACCGCGAAACGTCCCGA
>PXDE01000578.1 GCA_003566475.1 PVC group bacterium
CCGACCAGCAGGTCACGGCGGTCGCCCAGGCCCTGAACACCCGCCCCCGAAAGTCGTTGAACTACCTCACGCCCAATGAGATCTTCTACAAGAACGTTGCACTTGGAGAGTGAATCTGCGGTGCTTTATACGGGCATCGTCGTGTACGCCAGCATCTTACAGAGGTCCGACCCCGATCCCACCCCCCGCCCCCACATACGCGTAGCGGACCCGGTAGTCCAGCGCGGGGACGGAGATTCCGGCCAGCCGGCCCTGGGCGTCGTACTGGCGTTCGAGCACGCCATGGGGGGTGGTCTCCCTGGCCCGCTGCCCGGCGTCGGTGACCTCATAGCGCCAGACCCCGAACCCGTCCCGGACGGCGATCTGACAGCCCTGGCGGTCCGGACTGGTTGAAGGATGGGTGCCGAAGGCCCCATAGCCCGCGGAGCAGGCGCACGGGGGATGGTCGGCGTGCCGTCGCTGGTTTCCACGCGCCCGATTCCCCACAGCCCATTCCTTAGAGCCTCCGTTTTGAGGCCAGAATGGCCCCGCTAAGCACTCCCAGCAGGTGCCTCAAATGGGCATCATCGTGGACGCCAGCCGCTTACAGAGGTCCGACCAAGTTCCACTTAGATTCTAGGACCGACCCCCCCCCCCCCAGTTCTTGCTCGTTTGCAAGGACTGACCCCTTCAGCGCAAGTTCTTGCTCGTTTGCAAGGACTGACCCCTTCAGCTGCCCCTTCAGCTGGTTGGATGGGCAGACGGATTCGGATCGGCGGCGACCCCATGCGCGGCCGCGTCCTTGGCGGACGCAGCTACGAAGGGACGCAGATCCTCGCGGCCGACGCGACGCCCGGAGGGGTCCACGTCGTAGGTGTACTGGCTGATCACCCCCAACCCTTCTCCTCCTCCGCGAACCTCTGTAACCTCTGTGCCCTCTGTGGTCCGCCTGCCTCCGGCATTCGCGTTCATTCGCGTCCATTCGCGGTTGAACGAATTGGCCTTCACGTGCAGATGGTCGCGGCGGGGTTCGTAGGCGTGGCGGACGGTGTGGACGGGGCCGCTGACCGTCGCGAGGAGGTCGGAGCCCGGTTCGAAGTGGTAGGTGAAGCTGCCCATGTCCGGTCCGCCCACGGCGGCTAATCGACCCTGAGCATCGTACGCGTAGCGGACCCGGTAGTCCAGCGCGGGCACCGAGATTCCGGCCAGGCGGCCCTGGGCGTCGTACTGGCGTTCGAGCACGCCGTGGGGGGTGGTCTCCCTGGCCCGCCGCCCGGCGTCGGTGACCTCGTAGCGCCAGACCCCGAACCCGTCCCGGACGGCGATCTGTCGGCCCAGGCGGTCCTGGACTGGTGATGGATGGGTGCCGAAGGCCCCGTAGCCTGCGCAGCAGGCGCACGGGGGATTGGTCGGCGTGCCGTCGCTGTGCTCGATGCGGGCGAGATCCCACAGCTCATTTCATAGAGCCTCCGTTTCGAGGCCAAAATGGCCCCGCTAAGCCCTCCCAGCAGGTGCTTGAAATTGGCATCATCATGGACGCCAGCCGCTTACAGAGGTCCGACCCCGATCCCCGAGGTCCGACCCCGATCCCCGAGCTGACGGCCCAGGCGGTCGTAGGCGGGTGATGGATGGGTGGATGGATGGATGGAGCCGTCCCGCACCCCGTGGGCTCCTCCCCGCGACGAGGAGCCCGCAAACCAAATGTCCGATCGGTCATCTGGATTGACGCCAGATTCTGAAAACTCCCAGTGATTCCGCCTCATCAGGGACGCCACTCCGAGGGGAACCGGCGTGCGGTCACGCAAACCAGATGTCCGATCGGGCATCTGGTTTGTCGGAGGCCCTTCGGGAGCCCAGGTCCAGACCAGCACCCGGCCCGCGATGGCCTTAGAAGCCAAAAACGAGCCCAAAAATCGTCGCTAAGTGGTGTTTCGCACCTCGAATCTGGCTTCATTTCCTTGGTAGCCAGAACCTTAGCGAGGGCAGCCCCCGACCCAAAAAGCGGGGTTTCGCACCTCCAATCCTACTTCATTTCCTTGATGGACAACAACCTAACGAGGGCAGCCCCCGACCCTCTCCCCGACCCTCTCCATCGTGGACGCCAGCCGCTTACAGAGGTCCGACCCCGACCCCCTCACCCCATTCAATCTAACCTGTTCGGATTCTGGACCAATCCTGGACCTCCCTCAACGACTACAACATCCTCAGTGCGTACATAACATATAGCAACAATGTCGTCATGGTAGCCGCCGTTGTAGCGCCCGTCCGGCCCTACGGAAATCAGGATTAGCCTAGTGGTGGCATCTCCATCCCTGCCACCATATACTAACAGAATGTCGTTGTCTTGGATATCCCATAACGAAATTCCGTAACCAGCACGTATTCGGTCCGAAATTATCAGACTCTTTGCCAAAGGGAGCGCGCCTTCACGGGAGACGACCACATCCAATTCACCGTTGAGCGACAGATGGGTCAGATAGATCGCGTAACTCCTCAGCGCATACTCCTGGCCTTCCCACGGACGGTATCCGCTTGACCTACCACAAGCTACGACAATCCCGGCAAGTGCAACGGACGCCATCGCCGAAAAAGTTCCGATGCACATAGACTGCATGAGGCGGCTCATGGCCACAGCGCAGGGCATCTTTCTGCCACGTGACTATTCCACTGATTGAACGTCATTTCTCCGGCCTCCCCTTGCTGGAACTTCAGGTTTACCAATTGGGACACGACTTCATTCGCCCATCCCCTTTCCGCTTGAACTGCTGAAACCAATGGGTTGTCGTAAAGTCTTTCAAGGAACTGAGCATAGCGGCCCAGTCCCCCATCAATGTCATCCCTGCTGCCATAGAAATGAGTCAGCTCATGGAACACAGTCCTCAGCTGTGTCTCCCTGTCCACATACCAAAAGCGTTCTCTGTTGTCTTGGCCGTCGTTATTCAACTGAATAATCCAGGCCGGACTTATCATCACGCCACCCACTGTCAGTCCAAGCGCCTTCGCAATCCCTACGTCTACTGGGCAATTGTGGATGCGAAGAACCGGCCCCCTCCTTCGAGGGATGTGGGGTAGCATTCCCTTCACAACGATTTTTTCAACGTCATCCGCAAATTGTATAAGGCTTTCTCTTATTGGACAGCTATCGGGAAGGTTGCTCCATATGGTGCGCGCAATTTCGATTTCCTCGGCCAAGTCAAGTGTCCGACGCCCGACTTGTCTGAGCAACGCATTGAACATTTCCAGATGGATACCTTTCGTATCATTCCCAAGACCAAGCACCCTGTAGAGTCCAAGGGAATCAACAGCCATGGTCGGCGAATTCCGGTTGAATGCCAGTAGGTGTGGCCCATCCGATTCTCCAATCGGATCCCGGTTCGCCCACCGCCCCAGCTCGGGCGCGTAGAAGCGGTAGCCGTAGTAGAGCCAGCCGCTGGCCTCGTCGGCGGGCTTGGTGCTGAAGCGGTGCGGGTAGGCGTGGGCGAGGGGGCCGGTGGCGGCGGTGACGTTGCCGAAGGGGTCGTAGGAGTAGGCGGCGGCTATCGCCGCCGGATGTGGGGTGTGAGGGGTGGGATGTGGGTTGGCGGAGGCCACGTACTCCGTCACGTTCCCGTTGGCGTCGTAGACCGGGTGGAAGAGGCCGCTTGCGCGGGTTTCATTGGGGTCATTGGAGATTGGGGAGGAGGGGGAGTCACCGGTCATCCGTACCGACAAAAGCCCCCCCACCCCGCCGGCGCCCTGGAGCGTGCCGGAGAGGTCGAGACCCCAGAGGTAGGTGCGGATGGTGGTCCCGGCGACAGCCTGCCCCCCATCCCCTCCCCCGGAGGGGTGGCCGAAGGCCGGGGTGGGTTGGCCTGCTCTGTGAACCTCCGTAACCTCTGCGCCCCCTGTGGTCTGACTGGTCTCTGCGCTCTTTGCGTTCTTTGCGGCCATTTGAATTTCCGCTACGGGATTCCACCCGTCGTAGACCCACCGCGTCTGCTGCGTGGCCACCCAGCGGGCCTCGCGGAATTCGGAGGTGGTGCGGAGCAGGCGGCGGCCCTGGTGGTCGTAGGCGTAGTCGTGGCGCACGCCGTCGCGCTCCCAGCGGGCCAGCCGGTTCTCGCCGTTCCAGGTGAGCAGGGCGCCGGAGGGATCGGTGAGCATGTTGCCGTCGAGGTCGTATGTGGGGGGAGTGGTTTCATTTGGGGCATTGGAGGCATTGGTTTCATTGGGCGTGGACCGGGTGGCCGACGTGGGACCGACACTCCTTGCTTGCCCCGAGCCGATCGAGGGGTCGGCCTCTCTGAGGGCGGTGTCGTGAGAGAGTCCGTCTCGGAGATCCGGACCTACGGCGGACGCAGCTACGAGTGCAGTGTACTGGTTGAGGGCATTGGCGGTGTAGGTGCTGGAGGTCTGGCGGCCGGCGACGGTGGCGGAGGAGCGGAGGCGGTTGCCGATGGCGTCGTAGGCGTAGGCGAACTCGTCCCCGCCCATGGTCGCGGCGATGACTTCGGAGCGCGCATTGTAGGAGAAGGCGTTGCGGATGGCTGGATGGGTGGATGAGTGGATGGTTGGATGGGCAGACGGATTCGGATCGGCGGCGGCCCCATGCGCGGCCGCGTCCTTGGCGGACGCAGCTACGAAGGGACGCAGATCCTCGCGGCCGACGCGACGCCCGGAGGGGTCCACGTCGTAGGTGTATTGACTGATCACCCCCAACCCTTCTCCTCCTCTGTGAACCTCCGTAACCTCTGTGCCCTCTGTGGTCCGCCTGCCTCCGGCATTCGCGTTCATTCGTGCGTGCCGCGCCGTAGCGTCTTCGCGAAGGCGGGTCCATTCGCGGTTGAACGAATTGGCCTTCACGTGCAGGTGGTCGCGGCGGGGTTCGTAGGCGTGGCGGACGGTGTGGACGGGGCCGCTGACCGTCGCGAGGAGGTCGGAGCCCGGTTCGAAGTGGTAGGTGAAGCTGCCCATGTCCGGTCCGCCGATGGCGGCCAATCGTCCCTGAGCATCGTACGCGTAGCGGACCCGGTAGTCCAGCGCGGGGACGGAGATTCCGGCCAGACGGCCCTGGTCATCGTACTGGCGTTCGAGCACGCCGTGGGGGGTGGTCTCCTTGGCCCGCTGCCCGGCGTCGGTGACCTCGTAGCGCCAGACCCCGAACCCGTCGCGCACGGCGATCTGTCGGCCCAGACGGTCGTAGGCGTAGTGGATGGTCGGCGTGCCGTCGCTGTATTCGATGCGGGCGAGCTCGCCGGTGGGGTGGTAGTGGTAGCGGGTCGCGAGGCGGGGGGCGCCTTCGGCGCGGGATTGGGGATTGGGGACTGGGGATTGGGAGGGGGAGGCGGAGGCCGCGTTCCCGCTTTCTGGGACGGACGCGGCTTCAGTCGCAGACCCACCCCGCCCTGCGGGCACCCCTCCGAGGAGGGGAGAACCCACCCCGTCGCTTCGCGCCACCCCTCCGGGGAGGGGATCGTTTGCGCGGGCCCAGAGGCGGGTGGCGAGCTTGCCGTCGGGGGTGTGGGTGTAGTCGGGGCCGTGGCCGTCGGCCCCTCCTTCGCCAAGGCTTCGGAGGGCAGGGTAGCGCTTGGCGAGGAGGAGGCCGGTGGCGGGCTCGAAGGCCCAGGTGGTGCGGTCAAAACGGTCCAATGCCTGGACGAGGTCGTCCAAGGTCTGGACGGGCGAGGACTCGTCGCGGAGGGTGGCGAGGGAGGTCATGCGGCCGTGGAGGTCGTAGCCGTAGTGCACGGGGTAGGTGGCGCCCCATTCGGCGATCTTGCGGCCGTGGAGGTCGTAGGCGGAGTGGGTGGTCTCGCCGGTGGGGGAGGTGACGGAGACGAGGGAGGAGAAGCCAGGGGGGAGTGCCTGGTGCTTGGTGCCTGGTGCTTGGTGCCTGGTGCTTGGTGTGCAGCAGAAGCCACCTCCTTGGCGTCGGTGGCTACGGAGGGATCGGGGATGACGAGGGTGAAGCCGGTGTCGGTGCGGCGCCAGGACGAAGCACTCGACCGGATCGCGGAGCGCCTCCCCCGCCCGGGGACCCGCCGCATGGCCCTTAGCCTGCTCGACCGCCTCTTCCTCTCCGACGGCCAGCACGACCCCGGCGAGCAGGAGTTCCTGGACCGGGTGACCGCCCACCTGGCCCCGCCGGGCGCCGACTGAACGGACCATCCGCCGCATCCAGGCGGACCGCAGAAGCCGCGAAGAGTGTGGAGATCCGTACAGGCAAGAGCCGTGTAGAACCTGGCAGCAGGTCGCGATCCGCCTCCTCACAGACGGGTGGTGCCGCAAGCAAGAGATCGCTTCCTCGCGACGGATAGCCGCGAAGGCTCCAACCTCTGGACGACTTCGTCCAACGTCTGGACCGCCCCCCCGCACGCGACAGGCCATGGCCACCCATCCACTCATCCATCCATCCACCCATCCATCCCCCCACCATCCACCCATCCATTCATCCATCCACGCATCCACCCTTCCTCCCCCGCCCGGGCGTGGTAGACTGCCTCCCATGCCCAAGCTGGACGATCTGGTGGAGTTTCTGGAGCAGCGGTTCGAGTCCTCGATCCGGGCCCGGCAGATTCTGCCTCCGTCCCCGGGCGAGACCCGGCCGTTTCCGGACGGTCTGGACGCGCGGCTGCGGGCGGTGCTGGAGGCCGAGGGGATCCGCAGCCTGTACGCGCACCAGGCCGAGGCCTTCGGGCCCATCGCCGCCAATCAGGACACGGTGCTGGTGGCCCGGACGGCCAGCGGGAAGACGCTGTCGTTCATGCTGCCCATCCTCTCGGAGTACGCGGCCGCGCCCACGCCGTTTACCGCCCTCTTCCTCTATCCCACCAAGGCCCTGTCGCGGGACCAGGAGTCCACCCTGGGGCGGCTGCTCCACGCCGCCCTCGAGCACCGCAAGCTGGGCACGTTCGACGGCGACACCCCCCGCGAGGCCCGGCAGGCCATCCAGCAGGCGGCCGATTTCGTCATCACCAACCCCGACATGCTCCACGCCGGGATCCTCCCCAACCACCACCGGGGCTGGCGGAACTTCCTGGCCCGGCTCCGCTATGTGGTGGTGGACGAGGTCCACACCTACCGGGGGGCCTTCGGGTCGCACGTGGCCAACGTCATGCGCCGCCTGCTCCGGGTCTGCGCCATGCACGGCAGCCGCCCCGCCTTCGTGTGCGCCTCGGCCACGGTGGGCAATCCGGGCGAGCATGTGCGGGCCCTGTTCGGCCGGGAGTTCCGGGTGATCGACGGCGACGGCTCGCCGCGCCCCCGGCGCGACCTCTATTTCGTCAACCCCCCCATGGTCCAGAGCCACGGGGCCGCCCAGTACCGCAAGGGCCCGAGCGCGGTGACCACCCCCCTGCTCCGCCAGGCCGCCGCCCTCAACCTCCGCACCATCTGCTTCTGCCGGGCCCGCCAGGAGGTCGAGCGGCTGTACCACCGGGTGACCGACGGCCATCCCCACCTGCGCGACCGCATCCAGCCCTACCGGGGCGGGCTCCTTCCCGACGAGCGCCGCCGGCTCGAGCGCGACCTGTTCGAGGGCCGGCTCACCGCCATCATCACCACCAACGCGCTCGAGCTGGGCATCGACATCGGCGACCTCGACCTCTGCCTGCTCTCCGGCCATCCCGGCACCGTGGCCAGCTTCTGGCAGCAGGCGGGCCGCGTGGGCCGCCGGGGCGACCGGTCGGTGATCGTGTTCGTGGCCCGCGACACCCCCATCGACCAGTACCTGACCAACCACCCGGACTTCATCACCGCCACCCCGGTCGAGCAGGCCTGGCTGAACGCGGACAACCCCTACATCATGCTCCAGCACCTGCCCTGCGCCGCCCACGAGCATCCGCTGGGCGACACGGAGCCCGGGTTCGACCCCGCCCTCTACCGCCCCGTGCTCCGGGCCCTCGCCGACGACGGCACCCTCAAGCCCTGGCAGGGGGCCTGGCGCTACGCCCTCCGCGACTATCCGGCCCGGGGGGTGAACCTGCGCGGGCTCACCGACTTCAATGTCGACATCTACTGCGGCACCGAGGTGATCGGCGAGATCGACCCCATCGGGGCCCGGGGGACGCTCTACAAGGACGCCATCTACCAGCACCTTGGCCGCAAATACATGTCCATGGACCTCGATCTCGACCAGAAGCTGTGCCGGGTGGAGCCGGTCGAGGTCGACTACTACACCGAGGCGGTGTGGGAGAACCGGATCGAGATGATCCACCCGGACGCGGAGGCCGAGCGGCACGGGGCCCGCCTGGCCTTCGGCGAGGTCCGGGTCAACAAGCAGCCCAAGCTCTACAAGAAGATCCGCGAGCGCAGCTTCGAGAACGTGGGCTACGGGCCCATCACCCTGGCCCCGTTCGAGTACGACACCTCCGGCCTGTCCCTCCACCTGCCCCCGGCCTGGAAGGAGGCCGCCGACGCGGCCGACCTGCGCTACCGCGACGCCGCCCTCTACGGACTGAGCTACCTCCTGCGCCGGGTCGCCCCCAGCCTGTGCATGGCCGACGCCAACGACATCGAGACCGACGTGGCCCGGTCCGAGGCCGGCCCCGCCCTCTGGCGCAGCGCCCTGTTTCTCTACGACACCATCGAGGGCGGGGTGGGCTACGCCGAGAAGATCTTCGAGCGGATCGCCGACGCCTTCGCCCTCTGCCTGCGGGTGATCGACGAGTGCCCCTGTCCGTCGGGCTGCCCCTCCTGCGTGCCGCCCCTGCCTCCGGGCATCGAGGACGAGGAGCTGGAGGCGTTTCTGATCGAGTCCGACGCGGCCGTGCGCTGCGCCCGCAGCCTGCTGGTGGCGCTCTCCGAGGGCGTGGTGGAGGTGCCGGTGGTGACCGTGCTCCGCCACCCCCGGGGCGCGGGCGTGGTCGCCCCGCCGGTGGACGAGGAGGCGCAACGTCTGGAGACACGGGTGGGCCGGGCCGCCGGCATCCTCCGGCGCAAGCGGGAGCGCGAGCATTGATCGAAGGCGCCCTGGCCCATTTCACCGGACTCGGCCCCAAACGGCTGCTAGCCCTGGAGCAGGCCGGAATCCGGACCTGGGACGACCTGGAGCGGGCCCGGGCCCGCCGTCCGCCCGAGGTCTGGCTGCCGCCGGCCCTGGACGCCGAGCTGGCCGCCTGCCGGGACGCGGCCGCCCGCCACGACATCGGCTGGCTGCTGCGGCGGTTCGCGCCCGCCGACCACTGGCGGATCCTCGCCCGCTACTTCCCCCGGGCCAGCTTCTTCGACATCGAGACCACCGGCGACATCGCCAACCTCACCACCCTCATCACCTGCTACCACCGGGGCGGGCTGCACACCTTTCTCGAGCACGAGAACCTCGAAGGGTTTCTGGATCTGCTCGAGGACATGGACCTGCTGGTGTCGTTCAACGGGGCCTCCTTCGACGTGCCCTGCATCCTGAAGACCTTCCACATCCCCGCCCTGCCCTGCCCGCATCTGGACCTGCGGTGGACGCTGTACCATCAGGGGCTGCGGGGCGGGCTCAAGCACATCGAGCGCACGCTGGGCATCCAG
>PXDE01000222.1 GCA_003566475.1 PVC group bacterium
CGGGATCTGCTCCTGTCCTTCACCGAGCCCTGGTTCCTCGACCGCCAGCTCGCCCTCGGCGTGGACCTGTTCCAGAACGACCGGCGGTTCCTGTCCGACGACTATAGCCAGCGCAACACCGGGGGCTCGGTGAGCCTGTCCCGCCCCCTCTGGGGACCGTTCCGGGGAAGGCTGGAGTACACCTTGCAGGAGATCGTCGTCCGCAACGTGGCCGAGGACGCCTCCGAACTCATCCGGCTGGAGGAGGGCTCCCAGCTCAAGAGCTCCCTCGCCTTCTCCGTCATCACCGACTCCCGGGACAGCGTGTTCTTCCCCACCCGGGGCCAGCGGACCGTGGTCACGGCCACCGTGGCCGGGGGGGCCCTCGGCGGCGATACGGACAATATTGAACTTCGGGCCCGCCATGCGGTCTATATCCCCTTGTGGATGCGACATGTGCTCATGTTCCGCGGCGAGGCCATCACGGTCGAGCCCTACGGCCGGGCCGACCGGGTGCCCATCTTCGACCGGGTGTTCCTGGGCGGCAGCGGCACCATCCGGGGGTTCAACTTCCGGGACGTCGGCCCCAAGGACGAGCGGGGCGAGCCGATCGGCGGCCAGACCGGGGCCTACGCCACCGCCGAGTACTCGGTGCCGCTGGGGGGGCCCTTCCGGCTGGCCGGGTTCTACGACACCGGCATGGTCTGGGATCAGGCCTACTCCATGGATCTCAGCGATCTCAACTCCGGCTACGGCCTGGGCATCCGGGTGGACATCCCCCAGTTCCCCATCCGCATCGACTACGCCTGGCAGGCCGAGAGCGACGAGTTCAACGAAAGATCTTCCGGCAAAGTCCATTTCATGATTGGCTACCAATTCTGACCGCGCCCGGTTCCGGGCCGATCCGACCCCATAAGGAGCACACCCCGCCATGAAACGTCTCGCCCTCCTCGCCCTCCCCGCGCTGCTGGTCGCCGCCAGCGCCGCCCCCGCCGCCGCCCAGTCCGCCGGGCGCACCGGCTACGTCCGCCTCGAACACCTGTTCCGCGAGTACTACAAGACCAAACTCGCCGACGCCCAGCTCCGCGAGCAGGTCGAGGAGATCCGGACCGAGCGCGAGGGCCTCGTCCGCGACTTCGAGGGCCTGCAGACCCGGTTCAACGAGGCCCGTCAGCAGGCCGCCCAGATCGAGCTCTCCCAGGAGGTCCGCGACCAGAAGCGGACCGAGGCCGAGACCCTGCTCGGCGAGATCCGCGCCTTCCAGGAGCGTATGCAGGGCTACGACCAGGAGAAGCAGCAGGCCATCAACGAGCAGCGCCTGCGCATGCGCAACCGGCTCCTCGGCGAGATCCAGGAGCACATCCGCGACTACGCCCGACGCAACGGGTTCTCCGCCGTCATCGACGCCTCCGCCCGCGCCGCCAACGGGGTGGAGATCTACCAGTATTTCGATCCCGGCGCGGACATCACCGAACAGATGCTCGATATCCTGAACCGGGGCCAGGCCGGCGGCCGCTGAGCCCTCCGTGACCGCCGCCATGGTGATACGGCTGGCCGATCTGGCCGGCCGGGTCGGCGCCGACCTCCGGGGCGACGGCGATCTCGAGATCACCGGAGTCAACGGCCTTCGGGAGGCCCGGGCCGGCGACCTCTCGTTCCTGGCCAACCCCAGGTACCGTCCCCTCGTCGCGGCCACCCGCGCGTCGGCGGTCATCGTGGCCCGGGATTTCGAGGGCGACGCCCCCTGCGCCCTGCTGGTGGCCGACCACCCCGACGCCGCCTTCGCCCGGGCCTCCGAGGCCTTCGCCCGGCCCGAGCCCCCCCTGCCGCCCGAAGGGGTCCATCCGTCGGCGGTGGTCGATCCCAGCGCCACGGTGGCCGCCGGGGCCCGGGTCGGGCCCGGCTGCGTGGTCGAGGCGGGGGCGGTGATCGGCGAAGGGACGGTCCTGCGGGCTCAGGTCTACGTCGGGCACGAGGCCGTCGTCGGGCCGGCCTGCCTGCTCCATCCCCAGGTCGTGATCCGCGAGCATTGCCGGCTCGGGGCCCGGGTCATCCTCCATCCCGGGGTGGTCATTGGCTCCGACGGGTTTGGCTACACCGCCGACGACAGGGGCGTGCGGACCAAGGTCCCGCAGCGCGGGATCGTGGACATCGGCGACGACGTCGAGATCGGGGCCGGGACCACCGTGGACCGGGCCCGCTTCGGGGCCACCCGGATCCTGCGCGGGGCCAAGATCGACAATCTGGTGCAGATCGCCCACAACGTGGTGATCGGCGAGGACGCGGTGATCGTGGCCCAGGCCGGCATCGCAGGCAGCACCGTCCTGGGCTCCCGGGTGATCATGGCCGCCCAGTCCGGGGTGGCCGGGCATCTCGAGGTGGGCGACGACTCCGTGGTCATGGCCCGGGGCGGCGTGATCAAGGACATCCCGCCCAAGTCCCAGGTTATGGGCTTCCCCGCCGTCCCTCAGAAGGAGGCCAAGCGGGCCATGGTCGCGGCCGCCCGCCTGCCCGAGATGCGGGAGGCCCTCCAGGATCTCCGCCGCCGCGTCGAGGCCCTGGAGCCATCCCGCGGCTGATCCCCGGATAGGAGCGCCCGTCCGACCTCCGCATGGTGGGCCACATTCTCACCTTCGCGACCACCCTTCCGGACGGCCGCCAGAGGTTCGGGATGTTCGCCCCGGCCGTGGCTCCCGAGCCGGAATGTCTCAGGAAGGGCTGGGGATGGCGGGCCCGGGCGGCGGGGAGAAGCCGCCGTGGTCGTCGTCGGAGTCGCCCGGGGTGGGCGGGTGGTACTGGGTCTCATGGCGGTCCGAGCGGATACGGATCCACGCGCGGAGGCAGAGGTTGAGCCCGAGGGCAAGGGTCAGGCCGATCCAGCTCAGGTGCAGCAGCAGCATGGCCACTCCGGCGGCGGCGGCCATGGCGAGGAACCCGCCCCCGAACCAGCTTGTGACCACCCAGATGGCCCGGCCGATCTTGAGGTCGCCGTCGCCCCGGGCCAGGGTGCGGTCGCCCATGCCGGTGGCGATGACGGCGGCGAAGGTGACGTAGGTGGTGGACACGGGCAGGCCCTCGCTGGAGGCGAAGGCGATGACGCTGGCGCTGACCGCCATGATGACCGAGGCCCGGAGGGGGTCGAAGTGGAGGCGCTTTCCATGGGGATCGCGCTCCGGGGGCGGGGCGAGTTCGGGGCCGGGCTCGCGGTGGCGGAGGACCCAGCGGGCGAGGCGCCGGCACCAGCCGGGGGCGTAGAGGGCGATGTGGTCGAACTGGCTGCCGGTGTTGACGGCCGCCCGGGTCACCCGCTGGGCGCTGCGGGTGGTCATGCCCAGCACCATGAGGAGTCCGCAGGCGGCCAGGGCCCACACCGAGATGGGCACCTGGGTGGCCGCGTCCACCGACACGTCGGGATGTCTCCAGAGCCAGAAGGCGGACAGGCCGGGGGAGGCCGCGTTGGCGAGGTCGTTCTGCCCGAAGGCGAAGGACAGGCAGAGCATGCCCAGGATGGTGCAGGCCCCGAACAGGTGCCGGGTGCCCCGCTCGCCGAGGATGGCCAGCACCATATGGATGGCGAAGGTGAATCCCGCCCAGGCCACCATCAGGAACATGATGGTGCGGTTGGGCGTGTCGATGAACTCGCTGAGCTGCCGCACCCCGGGGACCGCGCTCATGCCCTTGAGCACCATGAACCAGGCCAGCCAGGTGAGCATGAGCCCGGCCACCCAGGGCCCGTGGAGCACCACCCGCAGATGGTCGCGGTGGTCGTCCTGGATGGCGGCCCGGAACATCCGCTGGACCAGGAAGCCCGCCACCCCGGCCAGGAAGATGGACATGACGATGGCGGCCAGCACGTTGCCCACCCGGGGCCAGTGGACAATGCCCAGCGACAGCGACACCCCGATGGCCGCGCCCACCAGCTCGAACACCAGCGAGGCCGTGGTGCTGATGGGCATCCCGTAGGCGGAGAAGGTGTAGAGCAGGGCGGTGTCCACGATGTAGGCGGTGATGTACACCACCATGGCCGCCCGGAGGTCGAGCTGGCCGGGGTCGAAGATCCCGCTGCGGGCGGTCTCCATCACCGGGGTGGCCAGGCTGGCCCCGGCCAGCACGGCCGCCCCGGCCAGCCACACCGCCGCCCGGCGGGTCATCACCCGCGCCCCGAACACCGCGTTGACCAGGTTGGCCGCGTCGTTGCGGCCCACTTCCACGCAATCCCAGACCAGCATGCCCAGGCTGACCACAACCAGGACGGTTAAGAAGGCATCCATGCCGCGCGCTCTCCTCAAGATGGAAATCCGAGGGTGCATCATGCCCGGATTTCGCGCCCGACCCAAGCCTGCGTTAGGGAACCGTGAGAATCGGGTTCGGCCACGGCCCCAGGAGGTGCTGAACCTCTCCCATCTGAGGGTGTGGGCCCCGTCGGCCGAGTACATGCTGGCCATGAAATGCGTCTCCGCCCGCTTCGATTCCCATGACGCCGACGATGTGGCGTTCCTGCTCCGACACCTCGGGATCACCCGCCCCGACGACGCCTTCCGGATCGTCGAGGCCTACTACCCCCATCGCGCCATCCCGCCCAAATCCCGGTTCCTCATTGAAGAGGTTCTGGGCGGTGAAGGCTGAGGCGGTCGAGTCGGTGTCTGTAGACGAGGCGTGGTTCTCTCGGGTCTGCTCTGAGACACCGTTGAACGCTATGCCATTCAAGCATCTGAGAATGAAAGGGTTGTGTCGATTCAGGCGCTCCTCGCTCCGACCCCGCCTCCGGCGGAAGCCAAAGCGGCGTGGCGGTCGGCAGACCTCCCTTCCCGCCGCAGTCCATGGGGGGGCGCGTCCGCCCGACGGGCCACCGGCTTTGGACTGCGGTGGCATGGGCGACCCAAGGCGCCGACGTTCACCGCTTACCCTCCAAGCCCATCAGACCGCATGGTCTTCTCACCCCGTGCGACACCGTCCCGAGACCGCGTTTCCCTCGCCAGAGGGATCACGCGGCCTTGGCTTCCGCCCGGCTTCGCAGAGCTACGCCGCGACAGGCCGGAGGCGAATCTGGCCCTTGCCCGGCCGAGCGCACCATGCCAACCTTGCGCCACGAATCGGCGCGACCATTCGGCCGCCAGATTACGCGCCCGCCGGAGGAGACCATAATGACCAAGCCCGTCATGCCAAAGTACGCCCACTTCTACCTCCCGGTGCTTCATGCCCTGAGGGAAATCGGTGGTTCGGGGACAATCGCCGAGATCAACCAGCGGGTTCTTGAACGGATGGATCTGCCGGAAGAAATCCTTGGCCAGATGCACGACCCCGAGAAGAGCAACTATACCGAGGTCGAATATCGGCTCGCCTGGACGCGGACCAACTTGCGTTTCGCGGGACTGCTGGAGAACTCGTCCAGAGGCGTCTGGGCCCTGACGAAGGCCGCGACGGAGGAGATGGACTCGCTTGACGTGGGCGAGATTCGCCGCCGTCGGGATGAGGCGGTGAAGACCGTGCAGCGGCAGAAGGCGCGGGCGAAGCGCGAAGAACCCGAAGGCGAAGACGAAGGCGAAGTGGACGATAACGACGACTGGCGGGCGAAGCTCTTCCAGATTCTGACCAAGAACCTCGATCCCTCCGCGTTCGAGCGGCTGATCCAGCGTCTCCTCCGCGAGGCGGGCTTCATCCAGGTCGAGGTCACGGGACGCAGCGGGGATGGCGGTATCGACGGAAAGGGGATCGCCCGCATCCATGGACTCATGAGCTTCCATGTCGTTTTCCAGGCCAAGCGCTATCAGGGGGTGGTCTCGGCATCGCAGATTCGCGACTTCCGGGGAGCGATGGTCGGCCGCACGGACAAGGGGCTGTTCATTACGACGGGCCGCTTCTCCGCCGATGCCCAGGCGGAGGCCACGCGTGATGGTGCGCCGCCGATCGACCTGATCAGCGGAGACGGGCTGGCGGAAAAGTTGAAGGAGCTTCGCCTGGGCGTGACGGTCGAAATGGTCGAGTCGGTCTCCGTGGACGAGGGTTGGTTCTCCCGGGTCTGATCCTGGATCCGCCGGTTGAATTTGGCCCGAGCGGCTGCGACCCCTCCGGGGTCCATCCCATTTGCGGCCCAGAACCCGGGGGTGTCGCTCCGCTTACCCCCGGCTAATGGCTGGCACCCCTGCGGGGTGACGAGGACTCATGCGACCCCGGAGGGGTCGAAGCAATTAGCCGGGGGTCGAGCAACGCGACACCCCCGGAACCCGGATTCTTCCTTTGAAGTCCGACCCTGGAGGGGTCGAAGCAGGTCTGGTCCTTGGTCGCAGCATCCGTTTGTCCTCGGCCGCGGAATCCCCCCTACCGCCCCAGATCCCGCTCCGGCAGCTCGAACGCGTCGCCGGTCTCCTCGATCCACTTCCGCAGCCGGTCGTGCAGGCGGGCCCGCTGGGGCTGGAACACGGTGTCGTGGGCGAGGTTGGCCAGCTCGTAGGGGTCGTCGTTGAGGTTGTGGAGGAGCAGGTCGTTGCCGGGGGTGCAGACGTACTTCCACCCGTCGCGGGTCACCACCCCCCGCCAGGTCTGGTTGATGCTGTGGGCGTGGTACTTGCGCGGGATCTGCTGGAGGAAGGCGGAATCGGGCTCGGCGGCGGGGTGGGGCTCGCCATGGTAGGCGGGATCTTCTTTCCGGATGCAATGGGGGGAGTAGTCGTGGCCGACCATGCCTTCCGGCCTGGGGATTCCGCAGAGCCCGAGGGTGGTCGGCGCGATATCCACATGGTTGATCACCGCGTCGTTCCGGCCCGCCCGCAGATTCGCCCCGCCCCCGACCCGGGCCACGATGAAGGGAATGCGGATGGCCTCCTCCCAGGGGCACGATTTCTCCCACTGGGCGTGGCTGCCCAGCATGTCGCCGTGGTCGGAGAAGAAGACGAGGTAGGTCTCGCGGTCGATGCCGAGCCGCTTCAGGGCCTGGCGGATGCGCCCCACATTCCAGTCGAGGTTCTCGATCATGCCGTAGTAGCCGTCGAGGTCGAGGGCGGCCTTCTCCCGCACCCAGGCCACCGGGGGGACGTTGGGGCGGAACTGGATGTCGGCGGGACGCCGGGGCGGCACCGGGTACGCGGGGTTGGTGGGCGGCACATAGGGACTGTGCGGAGGCTGCACGGAGAGGCAGGCGAAGAACGGGGCGTACTCGCCGTCCGGCCCGGGCTTCCGCACGTGGCCCTCCAGGTGACCGAGCAGAAGGTCGGTCAGGGAGTCGGTCTCGTACCCTTCGAGCCGGACCGGCGTCTCCTGGCCGGTGCCGTACACGAAGCACTCGTCCTGGTTGTTGTTGTTCTCGTAGCCGATCCAGTGGTCGAACCCGCCGCGCCGTTCCGGCGGGATGTAGTGCTCCCGGCGGTTCGACCCGTCCACATGCCACTTGCCGATCCACGCGGTGTGGTAGCCGGCCTCCCGGAACGGGGTGGCCAGGGTGGGGATGGCGGGATCGAGCGCGGACGGGGTGCGGCTGACCCCGGTCTGGTGGGGGTAGCGTCCCGTGAGCATGGCCGCCCGGAAGGGGGTGCACCAGGGCGCCCCGGCCACCGCGCCGTCGAACCGCTGCCCGTGGCGGGCCAGGTTGTCGAGGTTGGGGGTGCGGACGTTGGGGTCGCCCCGGTGGCCCATGGCCTGGGCCCGCATCTGGTCGCACAGGATCCAGAGAACGTTGGGGCGGCGGTGCGAGCGGAGGTCGAGCGGGGCCGAGTCCATGCTCAGCATCCTACCCCGAACCCGGCACCCCTGCCCAGCCTGGGCAGGACGCTCGAGAAAAGGGGTCAGGAGCATTTAAATGCTTGTATTTCCGCCAGAAAAAGGCGAATAAAAAGGCTCCTGACCCCTTTTTACGAGTTGCCCATGCCCAGACAGCGACGATTGACGGTGCCAAATGTTCCTTACCATGTGTTGAACCGCGGAAATGGCGGGATGATCCTGTTCGAGAAGCCTATGGACTACACCGCCTTCGAACATGTGATGGAGGAGGCGCTCGGACGACATCCCGAGGTCTCCCTCCTGGCCTATGCGGTGATGCCTACCCATTGGCACCTTCTGCTGGTTCCAAGCCTGCCCGGAGTGATTTCACAGTTCATCGGCTGGATGACCATGACCCATGCGCAGCGATGGCAGGTTCACCGGCATCGAGTCGGCCTGGGCCACGTCTACCAGGGACGGTTCAAATCGTTTCCGGTCCAAACCGGCAAGGCGTTTGCGACGGTTGCTCGGTACATCGAACGGAATCCGCTGCGGGCGGGGCTGGTGGACCGGGCCGACGCGTGGAGATGGTCAAGCCTCTGGCGAATGGAGCACGGTACAGCGGACCAACAGTCGCTTTTGTCCCCCTGGAGTCTGGCGGGATGGCCACGTCCGGGAGATTGGCTGTCCCATGTGCAACGCCCGCTCACCAAGGAGGAATACGATGCGCTACGAACATGCGCGGCCAGGGGCCGCCCCTTCGGTGACCCCGAGTGGCAGGGGATCTTCTCTCGGCAGCACGGACTGGACACCACCCTCCGCCCCAGAGGACGACCGCCGGCCGTTACTTGACATCCACCAGGGGCCGGGATCTTCGCTTCAGTCCCCGGCCAGGATCTCCATGAGCTCCTCCTGGAACTGGGCCTGGTGGCGCTCGGCGATCTCCTGGCCGACCAGGGCGCCCTTCTGCATGAGCTGGGGCAGGGAGGTCAGGGCCTTCTGTCCCACCGGGGTCTGGTGGAACCGGATGATCTCGCGCAGCTCCTCCTCGGTGAACTCCTCCTGGTAGAGGGTGATCATGCGGTTCACCAGCTCGGGATCCTCGGCCACCTGGGTCGCGAAGCGCAGGGCCGCCGCCTTGACCTTCGCGACCTTCTCCTCATCCAGTCCGTGCTCGCGCATGTTCTGGAGCATGGGCTCGAACATCGACTCGAAGGCCGAGGTCATCAGCTCCTTGGGGCTCCCCATCTCGTAGAGTTCGCGGGCGGCCTGACGGTGGCTCGACTCCGGCTCCGCGCGGAGCGGGGCGAGGAGAACGGCGAAGAGGGCGACGAGGGCGGCCAGTGCTTTCATGATGACCCTTCCGGGAACGGGTGGAGATGGTGACCAAGACGGTTTCACGGGCGCGGGCGAGGGTCAAGCGAAGTCCGCCCAGAGGGGCACGTGGTCGGAGGGTCGGGCGGCCCGGCGCGGGCCAAGATCGACCTCGCAGCGCCGGGCCCGGGCGGCCAGGGGCGGGGAGGCCAGCAGGTAGTCGATGCGCCAGCCCCGGTTGGTGCCCACGGGGTCGCGGGACCGGTAGTCGTAGAAGGTGTAGATGCCTGGGCCGGGGTGGAAGCGGCGGAGGACGTCCTCGACGCCCCAGGCCCGGGTCCGGGCGAAGGCCTCGCGGGCCCGGATGTGGAAGCACACATGCTCCTCCCGCTCCTGCGGGTTGTGCACGTCCATGGGCTCGGCGGCCACGTTGAGATCCCCCAGCCAGAGCAGCGGCCGGGCGGGGTCGGCATGCCGCTCCAGATGCGCGCGGACCCGGGCCAGCCACTCGATCTTGTAGGCGTACATGAGATGCTCGATGTCGCGGCCCTGGGGCACATAGGTGTTGAGCAGGGTAATGCCGTCGATCTCGGCCTGGACCAGCCGGGGCTCGTCGGCCGGCCCGCCGTCGTCGAACCCGAACCGGACGCCGGCGAGGGGCCGACGCGACAGCAGGGCCACCCCGTTGTAGCCTTTCTCGCCCCGGAAGACCGCGTGGTAGCCCGCAGCCTCGAAGGCCTCCGCCGGGAACAGCTCGTCCACCACCTTGGTCTCCTGCAGAGCCAGGACGTCGGGACGGTAAGCCTCCAGCCAGCCCGTCACCGCGTCCAACCGGGCCCGGACGCCATTGACGTTGAAGGTGGCGATGCGCAGGCCGCGCCGCCGCGGCGTCCGGGCTGCCACCTACCTCGCCTCCGCCGCCCGGGCGGCGAACTTCCGCCGCACCGAATCGCGCTGGAGGACGAGGATGGGGAAGCAGGAGAAGAGAGCGAGGATGCCGCCCACCACGTAATGGAAGATCGAGAGCAGCCGGAGGTGCTCGAGGTCGGGGTCGGGAGGCGGAGAGGGTGCGGCGTGGCTCACGCGGGACAGGATGCGACAAGTCCTGCCGGATGGCCAGTTCCAGTTGACCCGGACCCCGCCTCCGGCGTGCCGCGCCGCAGTCCATGGGGGGAGTCGCCTGGCTGGCGGGCCGCCGTCCATGGACTGCGGTGGCATGGGTCGATCAAGGCCCGGTGTCCACCCCGATTCCCTCCGGCTCAGCAAGCCACGCCGCTTTCTCACCCCGTGCGACACCGCCTTGGCTCGACCTCGACCAGGCGTCTGGCCCCGCACCAGACCCACGCTCCACTGCTCTGAGACACCATTCGCCGTCTTACATCGCAACCAATTCCGCAATAACATGTTAGGCCGCGAATCGCCACCATATCCAGCCGGAGCCTGTCCGCACGCCTGCGGCCGCCCCTTCAGGGCGGATGGGGTGGCGGCGGCGGTCCCGGGGTTCCACCCCAGGCTGGGTCAGGCGGCGGCGCCTTCAGCGCCCGGGCAGGTCCGGCCCATGCCTTCCTTCGACATTCGGAGTTCGACATGGATTCGCGTGCCCGACGAAGCGTCTGCGCGTAGTCGGGACATTCTGCGGTTCCCATGTGGCACGGGGGCGCCTGCCCACGTGCCCTGCCCCCAGACCAAGCCGTTGGCCCGCGAAAGATTCCCCGCCACCCGAAGGATTCCAGAGGCCCGGGGGGAGGGACTAAGGTGGGGGACTAAGGTCGGTGAACGAAGGACCAGGGACCACGGACCAAGGACCAAGGACAGACATCCCGCATCCCGCATCGCGCATCGCGCATCCCGGATCACCCATCATCCGGCTGAACCCCGCCGCGGCGGGGTTCAGAGGCGCTTACTGCCCACTGGCCACCGTCCCCCGATCCCGGCTAGGGTGGGGGCGGAGGTGTGACCATGCCCGAACGACCGTTTCCCTTGAACCCGATGCGCGACCACCTGTATGGGCCGGAAGAGCTGTTCGGAGGCTTCGACCTCGCCGACCCGCGAAGCTACGCGGAGACCCTCGATTTCCGGGTGTACCGGTCGTTCCGCGAGGACGGGGGGACCATCCCGGAGTCGTGGTACACCGGGATGATGCGCAGCCTGCACGATTTCTCGATCTGGGCGGAGGTGGAGAAGTTCCGCAACGCGAATCCGGAGATCGTGGCCATCATGGGCGGCCACAAGCTCACCCGCGACGCCCCCGGCTACGTCCAGGCGGCCCGGCTGGCCCGGCGGCTGGCCGCCGGGGGTCGGGTGGTGGCCAGCGGGGGCGGTCCCGGGGCCATGGAGGCCTCGCACCTCGGGGCCCGGTTCGGCCGGGCCTCGGAGGCGGAGATGGAGGCGGCGCGGAAGGAGCTCGCCTCGGTTCCCGCGTTCCCGGCCGAGGCCTCGCTGGCCCTGGTCGGGCCCGACGGCGCGGCCGACCCCGACGCCCTGGCCGAACTGCACCGCTGGCAGGCCCCGGTGTTCCGGGTGCTGGCCGACGCCCCGGCCGAGCCGCCGCCAAGCCTGGGTATCCCGACCTGGCACTACGGCCACGAGCCGGCCACCCCCCTGGCCTCCCACATCGCCAAATACTTCCAGAACAGCATCCGCGAAGAGGGGCTGCTGGGGGTGGCCGCGTGGGGCATCGCCTACGTCCCGGGCAGCGCGGGCACCCTCCAGGAGATCTTCCAGGACGCGGCCCAGAACCACTACACGACCTACCACTGGTTCTCGCCCATGGTCTTCCTCGACCGGCACTACTGGACCGAGGTGTTCCCGGTGCTGCCGGTCCTGGAACGCCTGTTCGGCCCCGAGCGGTTCCCCCGGTTCGTGCTTCTGACCGACGACATCGGGGAGGCGGCCGAGTTCCTGCTCGCCTTCCGGCCCGATCCCGGGGCCTGACCGGAAGCCCGGGGCCGACAGTTGCCCCCGGCGCGGACTCGCACTAAGGTGGGGGCGAGTTCCGCCCTATGAACGTCCTCCGAAGCTGGTTCCGCCGAAATTTGTCCGATCCGCAGGTGGTGATCCTGATCGCCCTGCTCCTGTCCGGCTTTCTGGTGGTGGCCTTCCTGGGCCGGATCCTCGCCCCGGTGTTCGCGGCGCTGATCATCGCCTACCTGCTGGAGGGGATCGTGCAGCGGCTGAACCGGCTGGGCATGTCGCGGGGCCTCGCGGTGGCCCTGGTCTTCCTCCTGTTCGTGGCCGCGATCGCGGCCACCATGCTGCTGGGGCTCCCCTATCTGGTCAACCAGATCATCCTCCTGGCCCGGGAGGCGCCCGAGTGGATCCGCACCACCCGCCTCGAGCTGACCAAGATCGCCGAGGAGCATCCCCAGTTCATCACCAACGAGCAGATTCAGACCCTGGCCGCCTTCGCCAACGAGAAGATCAACGAGTTCGGAAACGCGGCGGTGCGGTGGGCGGGCGCGTCCATCCAGGGGATCCTCACGTTTCTGATCTACCTGGTGCTGGTGCCGCTGATGGTGCTGTTTATGCTCAAGGACAAGCCCCGCCTGTTCCGGTGGATCGCGTCCTACCTGCCCCGCGACCGGGCGCTGGCCCGCAAGGTGTGGACCGACGTGAACATCCAGACCGCCAACTACGTGCGGGGCAAGGCCCTGGAGATCGTGATCGTGTTCGCCATGAGTTTCGCCACCTTCTCCCTCCTGGGCCTTCGCTACGCCGCCCTGATCTCCGTGTTCGTCGGCCTGTCCGTGCTCATCCCCTATCTGGGGGCCATGGCCATGACGCTCCCCATCGCTATCGTGGCCTGGATGCAATGGGGCATGAGCTCGGATTTCGTCTGGGCGCTCGCCGCCTACGGCGTGCTCCAGCTCATCGACGGCAATGTCCTCGCCCCGCTGCTCCTCAGCGAGGTCACCGATCTCCATCCTCTGGGGGTGATCCTGGCCGTGCTGGTGTTCGGCGGCCTGTGGGGGTTCTGGGGGGTGTTCTTCGCCATCCCCCTGGCCACGCTGGTCCATTCCGTGATCCAGACCTGGCCTCGGGGCGAGCCCGAGGCGCCCGCGCCGGCCGATCCGCCGGAACCCTAGTCCCCGGACCACGGCGGCGGCCGCGCGCGGCCCCGGTCAGGACTCCGGATTCCGCTGCCGGGCCTTGGGGTCGCCGTCGGCCGGGGGGGCCTGCTGGCCCAGAGCGTCGATCCGGGTTGCGCCCCGGGCGACCATCCAGACCAGGAGCAGGACCGCCGCCGTCACCGCGAACCCGAAGAGGAGCCGGGCCGGCCGCTCCGCCAGGGGGAGGCCGGGCCGGTGGTCGGGGTTGGCCTCCTGCGGCCCGAGGCCGAGCCGGACCGGAACCTGCCCCGGACTCCGGGCCAGCACGCGGCCGAGATCGTAGCGGGGCGCGGGGGCGGACTCCGACCCGAAGTGCAGCACCCACCCATGGTCCGGCTCCTCGGCCAGAAACACCAGCTCCACCTCCGGCCCGCGGCCCTCGACCGACGCCAGGTCGAGCGGAGGATCGTCGCCGTTGGCGATGCTCAGCCGGATCCGCGCCGCCCGGATGTCGCGGGGGAGGTCGACCCGCAGCCGGGCCTGCTCGGTTCCCCCCAGGCGCAGGCGGTGGATGTCGGCCTCGGTCAGCCGCCGCCAGACGTCCGGCGCCTCCGGGGCCTCCGCCTCCACCACCACCCGGCGGTAGAAATTGTTCTGCCGGGGCGCGAGGTCGAGGCGGTCGAGGGGGCGACGGCCGGCGTCGAGCACCCATCGCGAGACCCGGGTCTCCGGGTCGGTTGTGGCCTCGATCACCGGAAGGTCGAACCGCGCCCGCACCGCCTCGTCGGGCACGGGAACCGTGCGGAGGGAGATCAGCCGGACCCGGTCGATCCGCATGACCTGCTCGCGCATCAGCCGCCGCTCGGTCTCGGTGATGCCGAGGGTGGCGGCGGCGGTTCGGATAACCTCCACCCCGGGCGCGGCCTGCCGCTCCGTGAAGTCCGAGATCTCCACCCGCAGAAGCCGGGCTGGCCGCCCCGGAAGGTCGATCTCGGTGCGGCGAAGCCGGACATGCCGGGAGAAGTCGTAGATGGGCGCGGCCTCGACCAGGGTCTCCCACGCATCGTCCTCGGAACGGCCCTCGACCCGGACCGATTTCTCGAAGTCGCGGAGGGGGGTGTCGAGGATCAGGCGGTGGGGGGCCGGCGCGTCGTCGGGGAGGCGCACGGTGATCCGGGCCCGGTTTTCCTCGGCGTCCGTCTCGAAGGCGACGATCTCGGCGATGGTCTCGGTCGCGACGGTCCGGGATCCGGGCTTCCGGAGCGGGCGGACGAGGTGGGAGACTTCGTTCCCGTCCGGATCGGCCAGCCGGAGATCGGTCCATCCGTCGCGGGTTTCGCGGTGGACATCGGGATCGAGGGTCACCGCGTAGAGCTGCGGACCCGGGTCCGCCGCTTCGGGTGGCGCGATGGCCTTGGTCCAGGCGAAGGGGGCGGGGTCGAACCCGCACGCCCCCGATGGGCCCGCGAGCAGGGCGGCGGCGGCCAGGCCCGCCATCCTCCATGCGGCGATCCTCTGGAGCCTCATGGCGGCGGCTCCCCGGGCTCGTCCTCCTCCTCGGTCCGGAACCGGGCCGCCGCCTTGAGGTAGGCGAAAGCGCCCAGCAGCAGGGCCACGCTGATGATGAGGAAGGCGATCACCTTGTGGATGACCGGGGTGTGCTGGAGGTCCACCAGCAGCACCTTGCCCACCACCACCGCGAACAGCAGCAGCCCCGGGTAGCGGAGGCCCCGGACGTTCCGGAAGATGCCGGTCGCCACCAGGCCCATCGCATAGACCGCCCACAGAGCGGAGACCCCACCGCGGCGAAGGCCCGGCTGGGCGAAGGCCAGCAGGGCGTTGGTCTCCAGGGTCAGATAGATGAAGAGCAGGGCCAGAGCGGCGTAGCCGCAGAGCAGGCTCTCCTGACGGCGGGCCGCGACCCGGCGGGCGAGCATGAATCCGGCGGCCAGCACGGCCAGGACCACCCCGAAGTCGAGGGCGCGGGCGACCACCGCCGCCGCCGAGTAGGGGACGCCGAGCACCCAGTCGATCCCCGGCCTCCAGGCGGGAAGGTCGATGAGCAGCAGCTTGCCCCCCGCCACCGCCATGGCGGCGAGGGCGATGAAAAACGGGGCCGGCCGGCCGGTGGCCGCGAACCGGACCAGGAACCAGACGGCCAGTCCCGCCCAGAGCACGGTCATCATGGGCAGCCGGAAGAGCGGGGCGAGGGAGAAGGCCGCATCGACTTCCAGGTGCAGCACAAGCATCAGGCTGAGCACGGCCACCGTGGCGAAGGCCCGGGGCAGCAACCTCGAAGGCGGCGCGGACGCATCCTCGGGGGGAGGCGTCGCCCGCAGCCGCCGGCTCTCGATCCAGCCTCCCGCGAACAGGGCGGCGATGCTCACCGCGAAGGAAAGGATGCGGTCGCCCATCAGCCGCCCGTAATCCCCCCAGGATTCCGGAGACGGGCGCCCCACGAAGCCATGCGCGACATCGAAGGTGCTCAGCCTGACCACCACCAGCACGAACAGGGCCCCGGCCAGGCCGCGCAGGAACCCGCTGTCCACCTTGGCCGCGATCCACAGGAACATGAGGGCGAGAAGCGCCCAGCTCATGGTGAGGGTGCCGCGATCCAGCAGGAGGGGCAGGGTCACGGCGGTGAACAGGCCGGCCAAGGCGATCAGGGCGAGCAGCAGCGGCCGGTCGGCCCGCTCCAGGCGCAGCAGCACGAACGCGTGCGCCGCGTAGAACCCGGCCAGACCCAGGGTCACCAGGGAGGCCACGGCGTCGTCGTGGCAGGCCATGGTGAGCCCCACCATCATCGGCGCGAAGCTCGCCGCCACCGCCACCAGGTAGAGGATCTCGAGCACGGTGGAGGGAACCTTCCTCGCCACGTGGTGCCAGTAGGCGATGGAGCTGTGGAGCACGAACAGGGCGCAGATCAGCGGCATCACCACCGGATAGTCGTCGGGCTGGTAGCGGAACAGGGATCCGCCGACCAGCAGCACCGTGAACCCGAAGCCCAGATAGTTGAGCAGCCGCCAGTTCCGCACGCGGGACAGGCCGAGCACGCCCAGCCCGAGCACGGCGAGATAGCTATAGAGCACCCCGAACTGGGCCTCGCCGGTGCTCAGCATGATGGGCGTACCGAACCCGCCGATCAGACCCAGAATGGCCACGAGCAGCGAGTCCACCCGAACGGCGATCACCCCGGAGGCGACGGTGATGAGGATCATCAGGGCGAAGGCCCCGGTTATCGGCAGGAGGCTGAACATGGGGCCGGCGGCGTAGGCGCTGAAATACAGCACGGCCAGGCCGCCTCCGACCAGGCCCTGGCCCATCAGGTGATAGGCTTTGCCGAACAGGCGGAGGCCGAAGGCGACCATGGCGACCCCGGTGAGGGTGGCCAGGGCGGTGCGGCCCTCGGGGCCGATCAGTCCGCGCTCGATGGACCACAGGAGGAAGTACCCCACCGAGGCCACCACGCCGAGGATGCCAAGGCGGAGCAGCCAGGTGCTGGCCACCGCGAACTCCGCGCTGACCCTGGGGTTGCGGAACTCCTCGCCGACCAGGATCCAGCGCCAGATCCGGCTCAGAATCTCCTCCACGGGGCCGGGCGGGGGCGGTTCGAGCGGAGGCGGGGGCGGAGCCGGGATGGGCCGGGCCACGAACGCGGCCGCCGGGACCGTCGCCCGGGCCGGGACGGGTGGGAGCGGAGGCGGCCGGGGAGGAGGTTTTGCCTCCGGGGGCTCAGGGGAAGGCGTCGCTGGCGCCGTCGGGGCGGGCCGGGGGGCGACAGGCACGGGCGCGGACACGGCCGGAGGCCCGGGCTCCGCCTCGGCCGGAGACGCGGCGGGCCCGCCGGGGGTGAGCAGGCGGCGGAGCATGGCCCGCATCTCGGACTGGCCGCGGAGCACCAGCCCGAGACGGGACAGGACGGTCGCGGCCATGACCAGAAGCACGACCCCCAGAACCAGAAGCACCAGGTCCATCACGTCGCTCATGGCGGAAAGGCTAACGCGACCCGGTCCCGAAGGAAACCTCCGATTTGCGACCATCACCATCCGGCTCCCCGCGCCCGTCAGGGAGGGCGGCTCCCCGGAGGCGTCCGTGTACTCTGGGACTCACAATCGTGAGTTCCAGAGTGCGGTGGCCGGGACAGACGGAGGGGAAGGCTTCGCGGGCGTCCTTGGATACGGTAGATTCCTGATCCAGTTTCACCTCCACCTCCGAGGCCCCTCATGAAAGCCCTGCCCCTGCTGCTGGTCCTGCCCGCCCTGCTGTCCGCCGTCCCCGCAGCCGGCCAGGACCGCGTTCTCGCCGACACGCACGACGGCGTGGAGGCCCGGCTGTTCCTGCCCGACGGCGTGGAGACCGTGCGGGGCCTGCTGCTCCACGTGGCCAACTACCGGTTCCAGACCGGCAACCGGTGGACCGAACTCTGCCGGGAGCTGGAGTTCGGGCACCTGGTGCTGAGCATGAACATGCGCCGGACCAACCGGCCGCGCATTCTGGGCCAGGCGCTGGACGCCGTATTGCCCCGGCTCGCCGAAAGGAGCGGGCACCCGGAACTGGTCCATGTCCCCATCATGGGCACCGGCCACTCCGCCGGGGGCATGGTGGTGAATGTCCTCGCCCAGCGCCCGCAGCGAATGCTCACCACCGCCATCGACTGTTCGTGGGTGGCCGACCCCTCCCGCCACCCGCCAGAGCTTCGGGAGGTGCCCATGCTTTTCACCCTGGGCGCCGTGCCCGACGGGTTCAATATGATCCCCGCCATCGAGAATCACTTCGATCCCGCCCGGCGGGACGGCTGGCTGTACGGACTGGGCTTCGAGTGGGGCAAGGCCCACAGCTTCGGCAACGCGGCCGCGCTGTTCGTGCCCTGGATGAAGGCGGTGGCCGAACGCCGCCTTCCCGAGGCGACGCCACGCGGGGAGCCCGTGGTCCTCAGGCCGATGCGCGAGGAGGACGGCTGGCTGGGCGACCGCGCCACCTGGGACACCACCTTCCCGACCGTCGCCCCCTGGGCCGAGTTCGAGGGCGACCGGGCCGAGGCGGTGTGGCTGCCCAGCCGGGCCGCCGCATGGGCGTGGCGGGCCTATCAGGTCAAGGACTCCCCTGTCCATCTCACCGCCGCCGCCGGCGACGCCTCTCTCGGCGCGTTCCGGCCCTCCCGCGAGTTCCAGATGACGGTCCCGGTGGGCCGTGCCGTCGAGTTCGGGGTTGCGGCCGGCGACGCCGAGCTGGCGAAGGTGCGGTACGTTGCCGGCGATCGGCAGGTGGGCGAAGCCGCCGCCGCCCCGTGGTCCGCCACCTGGAACGCCCCGCCCGCCGGTGTCCACACGGTGTTCGCGCAATACGAGACCACCGACGGAACCGTCGGCGTAACGAATCCCGGGGTCATCGTCGTCCGCACGCCGACCGAGGTGCGGGAGGTTGAATAGCCGTCCTCGCCCGGGGTCTCGGCTCCAGGGGCGGCCCTCGCCTGCCGGCCATTTTTCTCCACGAGGTGGTGCGTCGAGGGCTACGGGCCGTCGTTCCTCTACGGGCCCTGGGCCGCATCGTGGCCTTCGTCCGCCCTTCGGAGAAGCCTGTTGAAGTATAGGGCGCTATAGAGGCCGACCACCACGGAACTTGGGTTGATCAGGTAGGTGGTCCCATCCGGATCGGGCCCGCCGACCCGGACGGCCAGGAACGAAGGCGTTCGCCGTTGAGGATGGCTCGCCCGTGGCGTAAGCTGGGCGCATGGATGTGGCGTGGGAGACATGCCTGGCCGTGGAGCGTGACCCGGAGCGGGTGGGTGGCGCCTGGGTGTTCCGAGGCACCCGCGTGCCCGTCCGGGCCCTCTTCGAGAATCTGGAGGATGGGGCCTCTCTCGACGACTTTCTCCAGTGGTTCCCGGGGGTGGAGCGGAGCCAGGCCGCAGCCGTTCTGGAGCACGCCAAGGCGACCCTGGCGGTTGGACCGACGGCGTGAAGGTGTTCTTCGACCAGGGGGTGCCGGTCCCGCTTCGCAGGCACTTTCCGACCCACCTTGTGGTCACAGCCGCGGAGGCCGGCTGGTCCACCCTCGCCAACGGGGCTTTGCTCCGGGCTGTGGTCGACGAGGGTTTCGACGTGTTCATCACCACCGACCAGAGCCTCCCTCACCAGCAGCGGCTATCGGATCTTCCGCTCGCGGTCATTGTTCTGGGTTCAACTTCCTGGCCGCGGATTCAGCGCCACGTCCGCGCGGTTGCCGATGCGTTGGCCCAGTCCTCCCCGGGTACGGTCCTTGCCGTGCCGGTCTAGGTGGGCATCGTTGGGAGCACAAGGTGCATATGGCCTCAAGGCGGCGCGGCTCAGGGCCCTGGACGAGGAGACGGGTCTGAGGGCTTCCGCCGGAAGAGCCACACCCAGCCCCCCCCCAGGATGGCCCCGAGGCCTCCGAACAAGCCCAGTTGGACATTTTCCGGATCGGGCCCGCCAACCCGGATGGCAAGGAAGACCGCAAGGGCCAGAAAGAGGAGCCCGGCGACGACACCCGCCGCGACCTGAAGCCATCGACGTTCAGACCTCGGCGTCGAAGTCGCAGGGCAGGCCGAGGAGCTTGCGGCGGATGAGGTCGAGGGCCATCTGGACCGCCCAGGCCTTGGCCCGCTCGTCTTTGGTGGCCCAGATGCGGTGACCCCGCACCCAGGTGCCGTCGGCGGCGGACAGGGCGACATGGAACGAGCCGGCGGGACGGTCCGGCGCGTCGGCCCCGGGCGGAACCACGTCGGAGGCGGCCACCCCGAGATCGGCCCCTGTGCGCAGACGGACGGCGTCGGCCATGGCGATGGCGATCGCGGGCCCGGCCCGGCCGTCGCCGAGGGCGACGTCGGGGGTCACCCCCAGCCACTCGAACAGCGCCTCGAGCCGGGGCGCGGTGAGCCCGCCCAGAACGAGCGGCACCTCGTCCTGGGCGTCGGCCAGGCTCTGGGCCAGCCGGCCGCCGGTGTTGAGTTCGGCCGAGGCGACCGTCCGGTGGTGCTCGACGAGCAGACGGCCGACCACGCGGTTGAGTTCGATGCGGTCTTCGGCATAGACCACGTCGCCGAGCAGCGCCCGGCAGCTCGCGGCGGCGGCGGCCAGGTCGGCGTCGGCGCCGGGGGCCGCGGACAGGCGCACCTCGACCCGGCCCGCCGCCGCGCAGTAGGCGGGCTCGACCCCGGCGGGCGGAAACCCGGCGGCGGCGAAGCGGGCCATGATGTCGGACTCGCCGAGCCCCGTGACCATGAACAGCGCGCCCGGCCGGCGCGCGGCCACCGGGACATGGGCCTCGAGCCAGGGAAGCACATGGTCCTGGAGCACGGCCCCGAACTCGCCCGGCGGGCCGGGGAGCACGAACAGCACCTTGCCCTCCAGCTCGATCCGCTGGCCGGGGGCCACGCCCACCGCGTTGGGCAGGGCCACCCCCCCCTCAAGGATCTGCACCTGCCGCTCGGACGTGGGGCGCAGGGGGCGGCCACTGGCCCGGTAGCGCTCGCGCAGAGCGCGCAGCGCGGGTTCGTCCATGACGATCCGGCGGCCAAGGGCGTCGGCCAGGGCGTCGCGGGTGAGATCGTCCTCGGTGGGCCCGAGGCCTCCGCTCACCAGCACGATGTCCACCCGGGCGAGGGCGTCACGGACGGCGGCGGCGATGGCCGCCGGGTCGTCGGGCAGGGTGGTGTCGCGCACCAGCTCCAGGCCCAGCCGCTGCAGGGCCTGGCCGAGGGTGCGGGCGTGGAGGGTGGCGGTGCGGCCGCTCAGCAGCTCGCTGCCGGTCGAGATCAGCTCCGCCTGGGGCCGCATGCCTAGTCCGGATAGCCGTCCGGATGGGCCTGATGCCAGGCCCAGGCATGCTCGACAATGGTGCCGATGTCGGGGAACCGAGGCTTCCAGCCGAGCACGCGGCGGGCCTTGTCCGCCCCGGCCACCAGCCGGGCGGGGTCGCCCGGGCGCCGGTCCACCACCTCGGCCGGAATGGGATGGCCGGTGACCTTCCGGCAGGCCTCGATCACCTCCAGCACCGAGGCCCCGTCGCCATTGCCCAGGTTGAAGGCCCCCGTCTCCCCGCTCTCCAGGGCCAGGACATGGGCCTGGATCAGATCCTCAATATGAATGTAGTCCCGGACGCAGGTGCCGTCCGGGGTATCGAAGTCGTCGCCGAACACCTGGACCTTCTCGGTCTGGCCCAGGGCCACCTTGAGCACGCAGGGGATGAGATGGGTCTCGGGGGTATGGTCCTCGCCCAGCCGCTCCACCGCCCCGCTGGCGTTGAAGTAGCGGAGGAACACCGGCTCGAAGCCCTCGCGCTCCTGAAGCCAGAGCAGGATCCGCTCGTACATCAGCTTGGACTCGCCATAGGGATTCGCGGGCCGCTGGGGGGTGTCCTCGGTGATGGGCAGCCGGTCGGGCTGGCCGAAGGTGGCGCAGGTGGAGGAGAAGATGATCCGTCGGCAGCTCGCCTCCTTCATGGCCTCGGCGAGGTAGATGCCGCCGGTGACGTTGTTGCGGAAATACCGCAGGGGATCCTGCATGGACTCGCCGACCAGCGCATAGGCCGCGAAGTGCATCACCGCCTCGGGCTGGGCCCGCCCCACCGCGTCCACGATCTCCTGACGGTTCCGGAGGTCCCCGAGGACGAACTCGGCCCGGGAGTCGAGGGCGGCCCGATGCCCCCACTCGAGGTTGTCGAACACGGTCACCTCGTGGCCCGCGTCGAGCAGGGTCTTCACGGCCACGCTTCCAATATAGCCGGCTCCGCCGGTCACAAACACGTTCATGGCGGCTGAGGATACGGGGGACAGACTCGGGTGGCCACCCAAAACGGCGCGGCCCGCGCGCCGAGGCCTAAGGGTTCAGGCCTCAGGGGACAGGCCCCTCCACCGAATTCCTGGGTTCAGCCGGATGAGGGGAGAGACGGGCCACGCCTTGGCGTGGCAGTTTCATTGGGATTGGGGATTGGTTTCATTGGGGAAGGTGGGATGTGCTATGTGGGGTGTGGGCTCGGCCCTTCTCAGCGTCCTGTAGCGGCCGCTCGACTGAGTCTGCGAAGGAGAGCGGCTTCGGCCCATCGTGTCCGACCACTATCCCGCGGCGTCCTCTCCCACGTCCCCCGCCCGGAGCCGTTCTCTCTCGAAGGAACGCACGCCTCGGAAAGGAGGGCCGACCGGGAGGGCGAGGCTCCTGCCGAGCCGGAGCGAGAAGAAGCCGTGCCCAGGTTCCTGAAACGAGCCGGGCACCAGCCAGGATCGGAGCATGGCCTTCCCTCGCTCGCGGCTCACCCCGCCACGGGCGTATTCGCAGTGTCTCAGACCAGTCAGGAAGGGAGACCGAGCCGCTCAAGGTCATCGCGGGTCTGCTCGTTCTCGCCCAGGGCGAAGATCTCCTCAACGGTCATCCTGCACGCGGGGGCGTTGGCCGGGCCGGGAAAAAGCGGAAGGTCGATCCTGCCCCTCTAGCCTGCGTGTCCGGACTCGGCACTTTCCGGAACCGCCATCCCCTTCCGCAGCAAATGCGCAACCTCCTCCTTCAGCTTGCGGCCCTCCCGCAGCGCGCGGAGCTTCACCTCGTAGACCAGCGAGTCGGGAAGATCCAGCGTCATCTTCATGATGCCACCTTGCGAGCTGCCTGGCGGGTTGTCAACGTGCCCGGTGAGGCGATCAAGCGGCTTCGGGTGCGGATGGGCAAGGTTGCCGACCTGCGTTAGATTCTGCCCCCAGGAGCGGATCTCTACTGATGCCCCAGCCCCCTTCCCATTCCCGCGAGACCTTTCTGAAGCGGTTTCTCGAAGTCGAGCGGCCGCTGCGGGCCTATCTCTACAGCGTCACCCGGGATGTCCACGACACCGAGGATCTGGTGCAGATCGTGGGGCAGGAGCTGTGGACCAAGGACGAGGCCTACGACCCGGCGCGGCCGTTCATCGCCTGGACGCTGGGCATGGCCCGGCTGGTGGCCCTGCGCTGGCGGCGGAGCAAGGCCCGGTCGCCCCTGGTGGTCAGCGAGGAGGCCATCGAATGGCTGGCCGCCGAGACCGAGGCCCACGCCGAGGCGATCAACCGCCGCCACCTGATGCTTGGGGAATGCATCGAGGAGCTTCCCGAGAAATGGCGCAAGCCTTTGCGGTGGAAATATTTCGACGGACTGTCCCACCGCGAGATCGCCGAGCGCCTCCAGCGTCGGGTGTCGGCGGTGGACATGCTGCTCTCCCGCATCCGCCAGCGCCTCCGCGACTGCGTCGAGGCCAAATGGGCGCAGGAGGAATGCACCCCATGAAGACAGGGACGCATCCTGACCCTTCGACCAGCCCGCCGACGTCCCCCGACGAGGCGCGCAAGGCCCTGCTCGACGCCGCGTTCGACCTGAGCCTGCAGGAGTGGATGGCCACGCGGAGCCAGGATCGCGCCCGGACGACGCCTCCCGCCGTCCTCCGGCCCGGCCTGCGGTCCGCGCTTGCGGTAGCGGCCGCCCTTGTTCTGATGGCGGGATTCGGGGTCTGGCTCAGACGATCCGGGGACCACCCGCCCGCTCTGGGCTGGCTGGATCCGAACGGCGGGCAGGTGGCGGTGCTTCGCGAGGATGGCGCCCAGATCCTTCCCCGCGACCGCGTGCCGCTTCAGGAAGGCGACCGAATCTCGACGGGAACCGGCCTCGCCCGCATCGGGTTGCCCGAGGGGTCGCGACTGGACCTCCATCCCGGGACCGATCTGGCCGTGGAGGCACCGGTGTTCCGGATGCGTCGGGGGGTGATCGAGGCCGACGTCCGCCCCCGCCCGGACGAACGCCCGATGGTCATCCGCACCCCGGACGCGGTGGCCACCGTGCGGGGAACCCGCTTCCGCCTGGAGGTGAAGGCCGGCGAGTCGATCCTGGACGTGGCCGAAGGGGAAGTCGGGTTCCTCCGGCTGCGCGACCATCAGGAGCTTGCCGTGCGCACGGGCGAACGTGCGTCCACGGGCCCCTCCGCCGTCTACACCTCGGAGGACGGACGCTGGCGGGTCTCGGTGTACCTGGCCGACGGCGAGCCGTCGGACGATACGGCCCCGGACTGAGGCGCGAACACCTCGCAGACCAGTAGGCGGCACTCGGTGCCCCCGCTCCATAGCGGGATGCGGCTCCGGGGGGCGAGGCCGATCTGCCGGGCCAGCTCGGGGTCGGCCACGAACAGCCCCGCCGTCCAGCCAGGGCAGCGGCGCTTGAGAAAATCGCCGATGTCCCGGTAGTGGGGCCCCAGCCGGGTCCGGTCGCCCAGCCGGATGCCGTGCTCGGGGTTGATCACTACGAACCCCGGCCCGGCCGGCACCGGCATGTCCCGGAAATCGCCGGTGTGCCAGGCGATGGTGTCCCCGACCCCGGCCGCCTCCGCGTTCTGGCGGGCGGCGGCCACCGCCTGGGGGCGGAGGTCGCCGGCCCCGATGGGCGCGGGCGGAGCACGCACCGCCGCCTCGGCCTGCCGGCGAAGTTCCGCCCAGGCCGCCTGCGGCCAGTCCCGCACATGCATGAACCCGAAATTCTCGCGCCGCAGGCCGGACGCGCGGCGGGACGCGATCAGCGCGGCCTCGATGGCCAGGGTGCCGCTGCCGCACATGGGATTGAGCAGCGGGCTCTCCGGATCCCACCCGGCCGCCAGCAGGCAGGCGGCGGCCAGGGTCTCCTGCATCGGCGCGTCCATGGGCTGCCGCCGGTAGCCGCGGCGCGACAGCGGCTCGCCCGAAGTGTCCAGGAGGAGCTGGGCCTTCTTCCCGTGCCAATGGATGTGCAGCACCGCGCCGGTGCGGTCGGGACCGGAGTCGGGGCGACGGCCGCAGGCGGCGGTCATGCGGTCGGCGATGGCGTCCTTGACCTTGAGCGCGGCCCACCGGGCGTCGGTGACCGGCGCCCGGTCGAGGGTGGCGGTGACCGAGAATCGCCCATCGGGTGGGAGCAGTTCCTCCCAGGGCAGGGCCCGCAGCGACTCGTAGAGATCGAAATCCTCGCGGGCCCGGACCCGGGCCAGCGGCCACAGGATCCGGTGGGCGGTGCGCAGATGGAGATTGAGGAGCAGGGCGGCTTCCAGATCGCCCTCCGTCTCGACCCGCACCGGCGAAAGCTCCTGCGCCGCGAACCCCAGCGCCCGAAGTTCGCCGGCCAGCACCGGCGCGACCCCGCGCCCGCAGGTCAGAAGGATGGGCTGGACCGAACTCGGCTGGAGCATGCCCCCAGCATGCCACGTCCCAGACACCTCCGTCGAATCCTGAGCGTGGTTCCCTCCCGAGAGCGCACTCAGGAGGAAGTCATCGAGTCCAGTTCGCGAAGCACGTGCTGGTAGACCTCGATCCGGATCCGGAAGCCGTACCGGCCAACCAGATCCTCGATCGCCCGGCGGATCCTGGCGGGCGGCACGACCCGCCTCCGGGCCGCCTGCAAGAGGACACCGAGAGTACCCAGGGGCCGGATCCCCTCCGCGTCGGCCAGCGAGCGTAGCAGACGGTCGTCGCAGAGTAGCACGTCGGCCTTCCTCCGCATGGCCAGGGCCAGCGCGGCCCGGTCTGCGGCACTTAGCCCGGCGGCCAATGAAGATGTGGGCCTGACCGCCACGACTTCGCAGGAAGCGAGAAATCCCTCCAGGTGTCGAAACTCCGCGGGGTCTACATCGGGAGCCAGCACCTCATCCCGGACTTGTCGGGGGACCAGGATCTCCTTCCCGAGCACTCGAGGGAGCAGAGATAAACTGTCCAGCTTGGCCAGGAAGATCAGAGGGCTGGCATCGGCCACGGTGGTCATGGCGAGGGCAGCGGCCGGAGATCCTTGCGGAGATCCTCGGCATCGTAGCTGAGCTCGACGCCCTGGCGCTCCAGCGCGGCCACCAGTTCGCGCAGGGTGAGCCCGGCCAGCTCAGCCGCCCTGGAGAAGGTGATCTCGCCCCGCCGGTAGGCCCGGCAGGCCTGTTCCAGCCTAACCTCGCGGGCGCCCTGGCGAAGCGCCTGGCGCAGCAGCACGGACTTCTCCATGCCCAGCCTCCGGGCCAGTTCACCAAGCGCATCCGCCTCCTCCTTTGGAATCCGAAGCGAGATGGTGGCGGTAGACATGTGTGCGATCTCCTGATCTGCAAACACAGTGGGGCAGAAAGGGGTTCCCGTCAAGCGTGGCCTCGGCCTTCCCTCGCCCTCTCCGGCGCCGCCAAGAGGCCACGGAATCCGTCCGTCAGGGCGATTGCCCGAGAAGTAGCCTGCACGTGGGTTCGTCAAACCAGATGTCCGATCGGACATCTGGTTTGTCGCTCTGCCTTTCCGGCGCAGAGGGCGAGGAAGGGTCTGTCCAAGGCCTGGACAGAATCGTCCAAGGTCTGGACGCCGCGCGGGTCGCCCCATACCTGCTGCAAGGTTCGGAGGCGGATGAACCGGTCAGAGCATTGCGCTGATACGGCTGACCGGGGAGTGGAACCCGGCTTGGATCATGGCCTGGCTGAGCACAACGGTGTCGAACACCCAGCAGGACGCGCGGTCAGGCCCAGTCGGCATCGTCCGGCGCGGCGCGGGTGTTGGCTGGAATTCCGTGATCGCCAAGCCAGGCCCGCAGCCCGAGGACGTGCATGCCCATTACCTCGGCCAGCTTGCCCAGGCTGAGGCCGGGGAGTTCTTCCCGCTGGGTCTGCGGTTCCTCCTGGGATGGCCGGTGGCCGCGGCTGGAGCCCTGCTGGTGGGCCTGGTGTTCTGGTTCGGTCGGCGTAGGTGGTCATGCGGGTGGCGGGCCAGGCGTATGTTCGCCATCGCGGTTCCCTGCGCCCTTCTTGCGGCGGGCTTGCGGGCCCGGGAACCGGCCCGGGGACGGGAGGGCGCCTATCTGGCCGGCCTGGCGGCGCGCGCCGACCAGCATCTGGAACCGGCCGAAGTCCTAGCCTGGGCCGAAAGAATCCATGAGCAGTCGTCCGGCAAGCAGGTGTTGGAACCCGTGACCGTTCACGATCTGCCTCCGGGCTTCGATCAGGTGATTCCCGGCTGGATGCACGGCTACCAAGTGCTTTGGGCAAATCAGCAGGAAGTGGAAGTCCTATGGGGACGGGTGATCAAGGTGGGCCTGCGCGTGCCGGTGGGTGTATCAGGCCGTGGCTCCGGAGGACGGCCCGAAGCAGGAGGAGGCCGACTGAGGACGCGCGAATGGAAAGATGGGATCTGGCTCGTGTGGATCGCGATTTGAGCGGAGCGAAGCGCGAAGGCACGCGCCTGCGGCCGTCCCCTGCCTGCGATCGCCCCTTCAGGGCGGATGGGAGGAGGCAACGGTCTGGGGTTGTACCCCAGGCTCCGTTAGGCGGCGGCGCCTTCAGCGCCCGGAAGGCGCCGGTCTCGGACCCATCGGACGCCTCGGATCAAGCCGCAGCAGGGCCGCACAGCGGCTTGGGAGGGCGAATACCGCCACGGGCGGGATGAGCCGCGGGCGAGGGAACGTCATGATCCGTTCTTGGCCGGAGCTTGGTTCGTTTCAGGATCCCAGGCATGGCCCGTCCTCGCTCCGGCTCGGCGGGAGCCTCGCCCTCCCGGCCGCTCCCCCCTCTCCGATGCATGGATTCCCTCGAGCGAGCGCCTTCCTTCGACGTTCGGAGTTCGACATTCGACATTCTGCGGTTCCGAGGCTCCCCGTGCCCCCATCCGAACCGCGAGAATCGATAGCGATAGCGAATGGCGACCGGAACGCACAACCGACTTCGATGTTCGAGGTTCCCCGCGCCCCGTGTCTCGCCCCTTAATCCAGCTGACCACCGACCCCTTTTCCCCCGACTCATCACGGCGGGGCCCACCCGCGTCGTTGCCCCTGGAGCCATGCGTGTTAGAGTGGCTCCGGAGGATCTATCAATGTGCCACCATCACGAGACGGACGATTCCCGAGATCGCCGGACGGCGAAACCCGCGCATGGCCCCGGCCGGCGCGATTTTCTGAAGGGACTGGGCGCGGCGACGGCGGGCCTCGGCCTGCTGGGCCTGAGGTCGGTCCGGGGACAGAACGAGAGCAGACCCACGCCCATGCCGGTCCGGCCGCTGGGGAAGACGGGGGTCTCCGTGACCGCGTTCAGCCTGGGCGGAGAGGCCACCGTGGAGATCCGGCAGCGGCGGGACGACGCGGTGGCCATCATCAACCGGGCGCTCGACCTCGGGGTGAACTACATCGACACCTCGCCCCGCTATGGGAACGGAGGCAGCGAGTCCAACATCGGCGAGGTGATGGCGGACCGGCGGAAGGAGGTGTTCCTGGCCACCAAGACCCACGACCGCACGCGCGATGGCACCCTGCGGCTGGTCGAGGCGTCGCTGCGGCGGCTGCAGACCGACCGGATCGACCTCTACCAGCTTCACAACGTGCGCACCGAGGACGACGTGCGCCGGGCCCTCGGCCCGGACGGCGCGGTGAAGGCGCTCGAGCAGCTTCGCGAGGACGGGGTGATCCGGTTCACCGGCATCACCGGCCACCGCGATCCCGACGTGCTGCGCCGGGGCATCCGCGAGTATCCGTTCGACTGCCTGCTGATGACCCTGAACGCCGCCGACATCCATTTCCGCCCGTTCCAGAAGGAGCTGCTCGAGGAGGCGGTGGCCCGGGAGATGGGGATTATCGCCATGAAGGTGACCGCCCGGGGCCGGATCTTCCGCGAGGGCGGGGTCACCTCCATGGCCCAGGCCCTCGGCTACACGCTCTCGTTCCCGATCAGCACCGCCATCGTGGGGATCTCGCATCTCCGGGAGCTGGAGCAGAACGTCGAGATCGCCCGCGGGTTCGAGGCCCTGCCCGGCGAGGAGCGGGCGGCGATCGAGCGGCTTACCCACGCTTACGCCGATGCCGGAAACTTCTTCAAGCACCGGTGGTAGCCTGAGCACGCCCACGTTCAACCTGTCCCGCGCCATCCCGTCCGAGGAGGGATTCGACCTGGTGGTGGCCGGGGGCGGGCCGGGGGGATGCGGGGCGGCTATCGCGGCGGCGCGGCTGGGGGCTCGGGTGCTGCTGGTGGAGGCGGCGGGGTGCCTGGGCGGCATGGGCACGTCGGCCATGGTCTCGGCCTGGTCGCACATGGCCAACGGGAAGCACCCGGTCATCGGCGGGCTCATGCTCGAGCTGGTCGAGGCCATGTACGCCCGCGGCTTCATCGCGCCCACCTACACGCCATCGCGCTGGCGGACCGACTACAACTGCGGCCTCGGCTACCACACCGACGGCCTCAAGCTGCTGCTCGACGAGCTGTGCGAGGCGGCGGGGGTCGAGGTGCGGTTCTTCACCCGGGTGATCGACGCCGAGGTCGCGCCGGAAGGGAACCGCGTCGAGGGGGTGGTGCTGCACAACGTCGAGGGCTACCGGTTCGTCCGCGCTCCGGCGTTCATCGACGCCACCGGCGACGCGGCGCTGGCCCACCGGGCCGGCGCGGCCTGCCGGGAGGCCGGGCGCGACACCCCGAACATCATGCCGCCCACCCTCTGCTCGGCCCAGGCCGGCATCGACTACACGGTGTTCGACCGCAAACGCCAGCAGGCGGCGGTGGAGAAGGCGCTGGCCGACGGGTTCTTCTCCCAGCCCGACCGCCATGTCCCCGGGCTGTTCCGCACCGGCCCCACCACGGCCATCCTCAATGCCGGGCACGTGTTCGGGATGGACGCGCTCTCCTGCGCCAGCCTCAGCGACGGCATGCGCCGGGGCCGGCGCCTGGCCTGGGAGTACACCGAGTTCTTCCGCAGGTACGTGGACGGCTGCCAGGAGATGCGGATGGTGACCACCGCCGCCGCCATGGGCGTGCGCGAGTCGCGCCGGATCGTGGGCGAGGCCGAGCTGGGCTACGCCGACTATCGGGCCCGGAGGCAGTTCCCGGACCAGATCGCCATCTACTGCAAGCAGACCGACATCCATGTCTATGACCCCAGCCCCGAGGAGTACGAGCGCTACCGGGCCGAGTTCGAGGAGGCCGACGTGCTCGCCCCCGGCGAGTGCTATGGCATCCCCTACGGCGTCCTGGTGCCGAAGGGCTGGAAGAATCTCTGGGTCGCGGGGAGATGCAACTCGAGCGACCTCAAGGTCAACGGGGCCATCCGGGACCAGCCCGCCTGCGTGATGATGGGCCAGGCCGCCGGCACCGCCGCCGTGCTGGCCCTCCGCCACGGCGAGACCGCCGACCGCCTGGACACCCGGCGGCTGGTCGAGGCCCTGCGCGAGCAGGGCGCCAACCTTCCCCAGTCCGAGCTGAGCCCGGACATGACCCGCACCTCGGAAGGCGCCCCATAACCGGTTCCCGCCCGAACATCACGGTGCTCGACGAAGGCACCATCGATCTTCCCGACGCGGCCTGGGACGCGGTGCGCGAGCTGGGATCGCTCACCCTCCACCGCAACACGCCCCACGACGATGACGGCGCGATCCGGGACCGCTGCCAGGAGGCCGACGTGGTGCTCACCAACAAGGTGCCGCTGCGGCGGGAGGTGATCGCGAAGGCCCCTCGCCTGAGGCTGATCAGCACCCTGGCCACTGGCTACAACATTGTGGACGTAGAGGCCGCCTCGGATCATGGGGTGACCGTGTGCAACGTCCCCGGCTACAGCACTCCGGCCATGGCCCAGCACACGCTGGCCCTCATCCTCGAGCTGACCAACCGGGTGGGGCTGCATGCCGAGGCAGTGCGCGGCGGGGCGTGGACCCGCTCCGAGTTCTACTATTTCCTCGAACGCCCGGTGGTGGAGCTGGCGGGACGGACGGTGGGCCTGGTGGGCTTCGGCGAGATCGCGGGCGCGGTCGGCCGCCTGGTGTCGGCCCTGGGCGCCAGCGTGCTGGCCTTTCGCCGCCATCCCGGCGAGCCCCCGCCCTACGGCCCTTTCGCGTGGGCGACGTCGGTCGATCAGGTGTTCGAGGAGGCCGACGTGGTGTCGCTGCACTGCCCGCTGACCCCGGAGACCGACCGCCTGGTGGACGCGGCGCGGCTGGCCCGGATGAAGCCCACCGCATGTCTGGTCAACACCGCCCGCGGCGGGCTGGTGGTGGAGCGGGATCTGGTCGCGGCGCTGCGGGCCAGGGGGATCGCCGGGGCGGCGCTGGACGTGGTGGCCGAGGAGCCGATGCGGCCGGACAGCCCGCTGCTCGGGGAGGTGCCGAACCTCATCGTCACCCCTCACAACGGCTGGGCCACCGAAGCCTCCCGCCGACGGCTGCTGAAGCAGACGGCGGAGAACATCCGGCAGTTCCTGCGCGGCACGCCGGTGAACGTGGTAGGGTGCGGGGCATGACGCATCCGGCGCCAGACTGCGGGCCGGCACCTTCCGGCGAGCCCCGGTTCGATCCCGAGCAGTTCCGCTTCGACTGGGAGACGGCCAGGAAACGGGAGTTCGAATGGGATCCGGGCCGGCGCGTCCGCATCCACCGGCCTCCGGCCCCGGCCCGGGATCTGGCCCTCGTGTGGCTGGTCGTGTTCGTCCCCTTCGGGCTGGTGTTCGGGTTCATGGCCGCCGTCACCGCCGGGGCCACCCGGATTCCCATCGCGCTGCTCGCGGCCCTCGGGGCGGGGATTGTCATCTCCTCGATCTTCGCCTATCTGCATCGCGAGAACGAGGTGCTGTTCGACTGGGAACGCGGTCTGGCCCGCTTTCGGCTGGGCCGGCGCGAGCGCACCTATCCGCTGAGGGCGATCCGGCGCATCACGCTGAACCAGCGCAGGGGCAAGCACACCGGAGGCGGCGCCACCAGCGTCACCACCTATGCGTGCGAGGTGGTTGCGGAGACCGACGAGGGCAAGGAACTGGTGGCCCGGTCGGAGTTCGAATCGTCCCCCGTCATCCCGCAGCGCCGCACCGCGCCCATGGCCATCGAGCTGGCGGAGGCCTTGGGACTGCCCGCGCCCAGCCCCCCGGCCCTGACCGCGAAGGACAGGAAGCGGCACGAACGGAGCATGCGTATCCAAGGCGCGCTGGATGAGGCCAGGCGCAGGAATTCCGACTGACTACGGAGACACCGCCCCAGTAGTCCGCTGTCTGTGACAGCGGACAGCGCATGGAACGAGCCTGCCTGGGCGAAAGAGAAGCCATGGTCGAGCCTTCCTCCAGCCAGGCGCCGCACATGCGGCCTCGTCCCGCCTTGCGGGAACAGCGAGGTACTGGCATGCATCCCGCATCGCGAATCACGCATCCCACAGCGTGCCAGCCGTCTCACCCCCCACCCGGCTGAACTCAACGGTTCAGGGGCGCTCACTGACCACTGACCACCGACTACTGACCAATTCTGGCCTCCGCCACGCTCGCCGCATCGTCAAAGCAATACCCCCGGGCCAGTTCCCGGAACGCCTTCACCTGCGCCTCGGCCCAGGCCGGGTCCCGTCCCCGCTCCTTCGCCAGCAGGCGGGCCACGGCGGGGGCGGCCTCCATGGCGGCGCGGGCGTCGAGGAGGAGGGCCCGGGAGCGGCGGGCCAGCACGTCCTCGACCGTGCAGGCCATCTCGGCCCGGGCGTGCCAGATCACGTCGGCGCCGGTGAGGGCGAAGGCGGGATGCACCTGCGCGGCCAGCTCCGGGTCGGCGGTGGC